>NZ_CP147251.1:0-300000 GCF_017426705.2 Enterococcus sp. DIV2402
GATTTTAACAACCGGGGGTAAACTGTCATCTTTCATAATCCAAAAAATAGCATCAATTTTTTCAGTAATCACATCTACACGATTTTTCGTGACAAATCGCGATTTAACTGTTCGCCCATTGCTATTACGAATATCTTCTAAGACTGGAACTTTCCGGCCTTGTTCATCTAATGTGACACCCACATTTTGCATCGTTAAAAAATATTCTACACGACTATCCGTTAGTGGATAATCTTGGACTTTATCAAAATAAGCAGGCTCCAAAGCAATTGTGGTTTCCGTCTCTTTATGGATAACAAAAGCGTCATCATGCAATACATCCACATGATAGCGGCCACGATGTTTGGTTAAAGTAATCGTGGACTTTCCCGAACCTGAAAGTCCAAAAGCTGCCATCGTAAATTGTCTATCGGTTAATTGATATTGTTTTAGCCCACCGTGACATGCTACGAAATTATTTCGATGAGCCGTTGCCCATGCCAAGGTTAATGTTCCTTTTTTAATTCACCAAAATAACGTAGTCCCAAAATTGCGGCGACATTATGAATAGGATCAAACAAGGCTAACCCGTGAGGAAAATCAGGATGCGTCCATTCCGGATTGGCAAATAAATAGATATCATTTTCTTTGAGTGGTTTGGAATGTTGATACCGCGTACGCCAGTGAGCTGTTTCAATTTGAAAATTTAATAAATATGAATAGAGATTTAATTCAAAGCCTTCTGGTACTAACACATGACTACGAATCATGAATTCTTCATGTAAACCAACAATCACATTGCCTTGATAAAATTTTTGTTTGGTTGCTTGATACATCGCTTCACGTAATAAGGCATCATAATATTTTTGATTCACACCGGGTTGCCCAATAATCACCCGTGCCGCTGATGTCCGTCCCACAATCTTGCCATCGTTACCTACAAGCATTTTTGCATCTGCAGGTAACGCCAACTTATCTGCATGCTTAACCGGTAAATCTGTCACAATGGTTCCTGGTGCCTTTTTCGCTTTGTAGTAAGCGCTTTCTAAATCAGGTACAAGTTCGACATTGTTTCCATAAAATATCGTTTCAATTAATGTTTTTGTACTCGAAAATAACGGATTTTCCGGACGAATGTCTGTTTTCTCGAATTGTTGAATAGATCCCATTTCCTCACTCCTCTACAAATAAATAAAAAATTCTGATAATTCTATTATATCGGAAGTTGGGATTGTACACAAAAAAACGAGCATTTGCTCGTTAAGAATAGGTATGTCCTTCAATTGTTAATAGGCGACGTTTCAATGGTAAGCCGCCACGAAAGCCTGTCAATGCGCCATTTTTTCCTAAGACTCGATGACATGGAACTACAATTAAGAGCGGATTTCTTCCCACTGCATTAGCAACCGCACGGACAGCCGTTGGGCGACCAATGTTTTCTGCCAACGCACTATAGGTGGTGGTGGTTCCATAAGGCACCTTCAATAATTCTTCCCAAACTTGTTTTTGGAAATCAGTGCCAATTAAATCAATCGCAAATGGAAATGACGTCCCCGTCTGTGCAAAATAATCTTTGAGTGGTTGAACATAACTAGCGACTTTTTTGTTATCTGTAATCACTTGGTATCCTTTAAAAAATTTAGAGATATCTTCATCGTTCGTTACTAAATCAAAATAAGCTAAACCGTAGTCCGTTGCGGCAAAAGTATACTCTTCGTCACCAATTATTGCGGTCATCGTATATAATCGTTTCATTGAACGTTCCTGCTTTCTATCTTATCTGCTTGCTATATTCTAACGAAAATATAGCATATCCTCTCGCAAAAAACAAACATATGTTCCTAAAGAAATAAACCGAAGCAAAAAATGCTTCGGTTTATTTCTATTCATTTATTGGATTATCTTCTGCTGGTTCTTCAGTTTCTAAAGTGGCTGTTTCAGAGGTTTCGGGAATTTCATCCACTTTTGGTTTCAAATTGCCTAAGCTAATTCCAATAGTAATCGTAGCTTCAATTGGTAAAAATTGACCATATTGGCTCATTTCGACGACTGTTCCTTTCGGTTCAGAAGAATCGACATAATAAACGGTATAATAAATATATGCACCTTTGGATTGATATTCATCAAAGAAGAGTTTTGGTAAATCTCCTTCATTCGTGCTGCCACGTAAATCCTTCATATAGGGACGACCTTGCGAATAAACCACTTCTACAGGCGGAATCGTATCCCCTTCTGTATATTCTTTTCCTGGTTCCACTGATTGGCTAATGAATTGACCATATGGCACATCCGATGAAAATAGATTTTTAATCATCACTGGTACTTTAGATTCAATGCTACTTGCCTCTTCCAATGTATAGGTTGCATAATCAGGAACAACAATCGCTTTGCCTTTTGAAATGTGTACGACAATTTCCTCTTGTTTCGCGATTTTTGTTCCTTTTCCGGTTTCTTGTGAAATAACAGTATCTACCGCAACATCATTAGAAAAATCTTTAATGGTTTTTAGCTTCACTTCATTTTTCTTCGTCCAGTCTGTTACTTCAGATAGAGCTTTACCTTTAAAATCCGGAACTTCAATATTTTTTTCAAATACTTCTTTTCCTTTTGAATAGTAGATGGTTAAACGATCTTTTCGTTTATATTCTTCTAATTTTAATTCTTTATTTGCTGCTTCTTGTTTGATAAATTCGCCTTTAGCCACTTTGTCATCGAACGACTCTAGCAACGTAATATTTTCGGCTTTATGTTCTGTAATCCAATCAGAAGCGGCGGTGTTATCCATCGATTTAAAATCTGGCAGGGCAATTTTTTCTTCTGGATCTGCTCCAAGACTACCTTTAATCGTTAAGGTTTTACCTTTTTTGATTTTTTTATCTGGAGCAACAGCTTGAGAAATTACGTTGTTAACTTCCGTATCAAAATCGTATTCTTGATCGACTTTAATGACTACTCCATTTTCAGTCCCCCAAGTACGTACTTCAGAAATTTCTTTTTTGACAAAATCTGGAACTTTCACATGGGTCAATTGATAATAGGTGAAAAACAAAGCGATTGCTGCCAAAACTGTCGCCAAACCAATAAAAAGATATTTTTTTCGTTGGCGTTTTTGATAGGTTGGATCAAATTCAGTCTCTTCCGTTTGAAAACGACTGACCATTTTTTCTTCTGATTTAGGTTTAGCTTTGCGTGTTGCTTCTTTAGGCGACGGTGTTTCTTTGATGGGTTCTGAGACTTTCTTTTCTTCAACAGGTTCAGCAGACACCGTTTCTTCTATATTTTCTTCAGGTTCAGGTGTCTTTTTTGCCGTCTCTTTTTTTTGTCCATCATAATTATTTTTCGTAAAGTTAGAAAGAAAATCACTCATATGGCTTCAACACACCTTTTCTCAAATACAACATTTCATCTGCCTGTTGGGCAATTTCATTGGAGTGGGTCACCATAATCACGCATTTGTTATGTGCGTGAGCTAATTCTTTAAAAATATCAACAATTTCTTGTTCCATTTCCTCATCTAAATTTCCAGTTGGTTCATCGGCTAAAATAATATCCACATTCGTAGCCAAAGCTCGCGCAATCGCCACACGTTGTTGTTCTCCACCTGATAATTGATTGACTAACCGGTCGGCTTTATCGCGAGTAATACCAATATAATCCAACAAATTATAAGCAACTTCACGATGATTGTCCGGCAATTTATTATCAGTAATTGACATTGGCACTAAGACGTTTTCGACTGCTGTCAAATAAGGAATCAAGTTATAACTTTGGAAAATAATACTAATTTCATCCCGACGATACTTATCATAACCTAACGCCTTAATGTCTTTACCATTAAGTAAAATTTCACCTGATTTTGGCGAATCTAATGCACTAATTAATGATAAAAAGGTTGTTTTTCCTGAACCAGATTGTCCTAAAATAGCATAGAACGTTCCTTTTTCAAAAGACACAGACGTCTCTTTTAAAATATAACGGCGTTGATCGCCATCTTGATAAAAATAATCAACATTTTTTGTTTCCAATAAAGTCATTAGTTCATCCCCCTTACATCATAATTTTCTTCGGATTCAAACGTAGAATATAAAGCAATGGTAATATCGCTGAAAGCAAGACTGTTCCTAAGCCTAATAGTAAATAACTAATAATATAGCCAGCTGAGAACGTCACTTTATAAGCTGATTGAATATCTTCATAAGAGACACTTGGTGTATTTAATGAGTATCCACCCATATAGCCACCCATCATATCACTAGAATTATTTAACCAATCTGTTTGTAACAATGAATTTGATACTGCACCACCTAATAGATTTCCTGTTATTAGTGAAAGTACCAAAGCGATAATACTTGTTAGTAACAACTCAACAATAATTTGACCAATGATTTCCGTACGACTTTCACCTAAGGACAGATAAATGCCTAATTCATGTTTACGATCACGCAAGAATAACAACACTACTAATGAAATAATTAAAATTGTTGCTAAAGCTGCAATAATTACAACATATTTTGAAATGGTACCTAATTTTTTCATTCCACCTGCGATTTGATCGTATTGATCAGTTGAGGCAAAGACTTGGTAATATTCATTGCTAATTAATGCATTCGCTTCTTCACGAAACGCTTCTACATCATCAATTGATTTCAAGACATAGGTTACTTGATAATATTCTTGCGATTCTTGTAAGGCAAGGTCTTCTTCACTCATATTCCAAAATTTTTGAGACTGTTCTTTATTTAATGCTTTGACTAATTCATTTGGCATATAAATGGTGTTAATTTGTTCCATCGCACGCCATTCAGCTTCGCCATTATCTTCGTCTTTACTTTTCTCTGTTTTTTCTTTTTTAACGACCGAGAAGATTCCACCAACTTTAACAGGGAAATCGAACGTGAGAACTTCAGGCGTCGCAGGTTCCTCACTCTCTTCTTCCATCGGCTCTTCAGAATAAGCTTGCTCAGATACATCAAGTGCTACTTGATCCCCGACAGAAAGATTATTTGCTTCAGCAACTTCACGACTGATTAACACTGTATTTTCTCCGTCTTTAATCGCCTTATCAGTAAAGGTTTCGCCACTCTCCAACTTAATAATACCTTCTTCAAGATCCACAACTTCTTTACGGTTTACGCCTTTGATGTTAAATCCGTATTTATAGGCACCGCCATAACTAACGCTACCTTCCTCTGGCGAATAAGCTTTAAATTTATTGGTTCCAATATATCCAGGAATGGACATATCATAATATCTAACATAAGATAATTTGCCAATTGCTTCTAATTCTTTCATTGATGGTGGTTTAGCCCACTCATCGCCTTCAAATTTCTCTGGATTTTTTTGTTGCTCTTTTTCCAGCTTTTCATAATCCATGTCAACAGTTGCTTGCGATCCCATCTGTTTCTTGGTTTCTTTTTCAACGTTTTCTGTGGATTGTTGAATTGCCACTGCCCCCGCAATAACATTCCCTAAAATAAAAATAACTAAAAATAAAATAAAAGAGCGCCCTTTTCTTCGTGTCACACTTTTCAGTGCTCGTTGCCAAAATTTCATCTTTCAGATCCTCCTTATCACATCACATTTTTATTCATTATTCCATAGATACAAAAGGCTTACAATCATTTTTATAAGCTTTTCACATACATTTGTTGTCTTTTTAAACAAAAAAAATCAAACATCTTCTCAAAAGAACCCTGTTTCTGCGGTTTTATTAGAGTTTTTTTCTTAAAAAATTCCCTTTTAACAGGAACTAACAGTTTTGTAAGACATGAACGAATGAATAAATTTGGGTATTTAAGTTGATTATACCTTTTTTCACTGTAGCAGAACCATTTTCTCCCTGAACGTCGCTAATTCTTGCCTGAACGTAAAATATACACTGTTTTTTTATTGTTTGATTGTTAACGAAAAAAACTGTGGTTCGTTTCCAATAGATGGAACGAACCACAGTTTTTTATTCACGTGTATCAAAAATAATTGTTACTGGACCATCATTAACTAGAGCGACTTTCATATCTGCACCAAACTTACCCGTCACAACAGGTATTTGTAACTGACGTAAACCTTCATTAAAAGCCTCGTACAAAGGAACTGCTACTTCTGGGCGAGCCGCTTTGATAAAGCTTGGTCGATTGCCCTTCTTGGTTTCAGCGTATAAAGTAAATTGAGAGATACTTAAAATACTTCCTGCCACAGCATCAATGCTGCGATTCAATTTCCCCTCGTCATCTTCAAAAACCCGTAATTTAGCGATTTTTCCGACTAAATATTCTACATCTGCTTGGGTATCTTCCGCATGAATGCCTAATAAAATCATGTATCCTTGCTCGATAGTCCCTGTAATTTCACCCTTAATTTTGACACTTGCTTCACTTACTCGTTGAACAACTGCGCGCATTTTTTTATCCTTTCACACGATGAACACTGTACACGTCTGGTACTTGTTTCAGTTTATCGGTAATTGTTTGTAAATGGGATAGGTTTTGAATTGAAACTGATAGACGAATCGTTGCTTGCTTGTCTTTATCTGAACGTGCAGTGACACCGAGTAATTTTTTCGATTGTGAACTAATAACTTGTAGCACATCATTTAATAAACCGGAGCGATCATAACCATGAATTTCTAAGTCAGCTGCATATTCTTTTTGATTGCTAGAAGTATCTTCCCACTCTACTTCAATCAAACGGTTCTCATTTTCAGGAGCATTCGTCACATTGGGACAATCGGCACGATGAATAGAAATCCCACGTCCTTTCGTGATATAACCCACAATGTCATCACCAGGAACTGGATTACAACAACGACTCATGCGAATTAATAAATTTTCTACACCTTGAATGACGACGCCGCCTTCATGACGAATTTTCATTTTTTCCGGTTCTTTTTTCGCCGGCTTATTCATAATTTCTTGCATGCGTTGTTTATCTTTTTCGATTTGTTGTTCTCGACGCTCTTCTTCTGTTAAACGATTGGCTAAAGTTGTTGGGCTAACTTCACCGTAACCCACTGCTGCAAACAAATCATCTTCTGTATGGTAATTATAGCGTTGCAACGCTTCTTGCATTTTAGCTTTAGAGAGCATTTCTTTAGGAACGAAGCCTAAATCTTGCAACGCTTTGACTACTGCTTCGTGTCCTTTTTCGATGTTTCCTTCACGATCTTGTGTTTTAAAGAAACGTTTTATTTTATTTTTCGCTTTGCTTGTTGCGACTAATTTTAACCAGTCACGACTTGGTCCAGATGAATTAGCCGAAGTCATAATCTCTACAATATCACCTGTTTTCAATTTATAGTCCAATTGAACCATTTTGCCATTCACTTTGGCTCCAACTGTCTTACTTCCAATATCGGTATGAATATTATAGGCAAAATCAAGCGGACCAGACCCTTTTGGTAATTCAGAGACATCTCCTTTTGGTGTAAAGACATAGACCTTATCACTAAAGATATCTCCTTTAACCCCTTCCATAAACTCAGAAGCATCAAAACTTTCATCTTGTAGCTCTAAAATTTCCTTAAACCAACCAACCTGTTGAGTCATGGCATCTGGTTTGATTTCTTCGGTGTGTCCTTCTTTGTATGCCCAGTGAGCCGCAACCCCAAATTCGGCAATTTCATGCATTTCATGGGTCCGAATTTGAATTTCGATTGGATTGCCATTCGGACCAATCACTGTCGTATGGATGGATTGATACATGTTTGCTTTTGGCATAGCAATATAGTCCTTGAAACGTCCCGGCATAGGTTTCCATCTCGTATGAATCGCACCTAAAACTGCATAACAGTCTTTGATAGAATCGACAATTACACGAATAGCTAATAAATCATAAATCTCATCAAATTGTTTTTTCTTATCCACCATTTTGCGATAAATAGAATAAATATGTTTGGGACGACCATAAATTTCCGCATAAATATCGAGTTCTTCTGTCGCTAGACGAATTTCTTCAACTGTTCCTTCCACATACGCTTCACGTTCCTCACGTTTGGTTTGCATCAAGTGAACAATGCGATAATATTGATTTGGGTTTAAATAACGTAACGAACGGTCTTCTAGCTCCCATTTAATTCGACTAATCCCTAGACGATGTGCGAGAGGGGCATAAATTTCCATTGTTTCTTGGGCAATCCGTCGTTGCTTATCTTCACGCAAATGATTTAATGTCCGCATATTGTGCAAACGGTCGGCCAGTTTCACCATGATTACGCGTAAATCTTGTGCCATTGCTAACAACATTTTGCGGTGGTTTTCTGCTAATTGCTCCTCATGCGATTTGTACATAATTTTTCCTAATTTAGTAACGCCATCCACTAGCATCGCCACATCAGGTCCAAATTCTGCTTTTAAGTCATCTAAGGTCACATCTGTATCTTCGACAACATCATGTAAAAATCCTGTCGCCACAGTATGAGGATCCATATGTAATTCTGCTAGAATCCCCGCAACTTGAATGGGGTGAATAATATAGGGTTCGCCAGATTTACGAAATTGTCCTTCATGCGCCTTGGTTGCATAATCCAACGCTTTTTGGACAAACGCAACATGCTCTTTACTCATATAATAAGAGACAAGTTTTACCACTGTTGGGCCTGACATAATCGTTTCTTTAGCCATTGTAGGAACCTCCTTTGAGAAAAAAGGTCTGGACGAACGCCCAGACTCTTCTTGGTTATACTTGTATACAAGAGACCGATTGGGAATTTCTATCCCTAAGTACCAGTTATATTATACAAATTTTCCGTGTTTTTTTCAAACCTGTAAAACCAAAGTTATCAAGGAATTTTTACATTAATTCTAATTGATAACTCGCCGCACTTAATAAATAAAACGGCGCTGTTTCTGCTCGTAAAATACGAGGACCTAAGCCACAAAGTTGTCCATTCATTGCAACCAATGTTTCAATTTCTTGAGGAGCAAGTCCGCCTTCTGGTCCGAATATAGCCAATAAACGGGTACCTTTTTCCACCTTTTGCAAAATACGGGCAAGCTGTGCATGTTCTCCTTGTTTCGCAGATTCCTCATAGGCAACAACAATGACGTCATAGGTAGCTACTTTTTCTAAAAATTCTTTTTCGGTTGCCAAAAGCTCAACAATCGGGGTTACTTGACGGTGTGATTGTTCCGCTGCTTCTTGAGCAATTTTTTCTAAGCGTTGTTGTTTTTTTGCTAATTTTTTAGCATCCCATTTTACTACCGAGGTTTTGGCTGGAAAACCGATAAACCCTGCTGCGCCTAGTTCCGTTCCCTTTTGAACCACTAAATCTAATTTATCACCCTTTGGATACCCACTTGCAATTGTAATCGAAATTGGTAGTTCTTTTTCTTGTTGCTCTTTTTCAATTTCTTTTAAGATAACACTAGCATCGGTAATCGCACTAATTTCAGCAATAATCGACAATTGATTTTGAAAGGCTAAATACACTTGTTGTCCAGTATTCATGCGCATGACACGGACCATATGATGGTAAGGTTCCCCCGTTACTTCATATTGTTCTTTAGGTGTATAGTTTTCAGCTAAAAAATATCGTTGCATCTTAATCTTCCTCAGGTTTCTTCAAAATGATGGCATACCAATCTTTTTGTTGGAAAACTTGGTCAACTTCAAAACCTTGCGCTTCAAGGGTATCAATAACCATTTGTTTTTTCTCATGGATAATTCCGGAAACAATTAACGTACCATCTGATTTCAACAAACGCCATGCATCAGGTACCATCAAAACAATAATATCCGCTAAAATATTGGCTACAATGACATCGGCTGGCGTTTCAATACCTTTCAATAAATCGTTGGCACTTACGGACACATCACTAGCAATTGGATTTAAGTCCATATTTTCTTGTGCAGCTTGCACGGCAACCTCATCTAAATCAAAGGCGTGAACGTCCTTAGCTCCTAAATATTTACTTGCAATACTTAACACACCTGAACCCGTCCCAACATCTAATACAGTTTCTCCTCCACGCAAGGTTACTTCTAATGCTTGAAGCGTTAAACGAGTGGTTGGATGTGTGCCTGTACCAAAAGCCATCCCAGGATCTAAAGTAATAATTTTTTCGTCGGTATGTTGAGCTGTATATTCTTCCCAACTTGGAACAATAGTCAAATAACGTGAAATGCGTACCGGGTGGTAATATTTTTTCCATGCAGTTGCCCAGTTTTCTTCTGCTACTTCGCTGACAGTTACTTCATTTTTGCCAATTGCTAAACCGTATTCAGGTAATTTAGCCACTTCTTCACGAATAAAAGGTAAAATTTCGGGTAAGAAAATTATTTCAGGAAAATACGCTGCTACATACGCCCCTTCTTTTAACGAGGTAATAGTTTCTTTGTCCAAAAGTTCTCCATATGCATCACCTTGAAAGTTTTCTATATCTAGGGCGTCTTCAATGGCTACTCCACTTGCGCCAGCTTCCATTAAAATATTAGCTACCGCTTCTACCGCTTCACTTGCAGTTTCGATTTTTACTTCATTCCACTTCATTCTTTTTACTCCTTAATAACTTGGGTAAGGTAAATAACCTTTTTCCTCATATTTTTCGATTGCTTGATCCAATGCTTCTTCTGAAAATTGTAATTCAAAAAATTCATCTTCGTTTTCTTCCGATAAGAAATCTAATAAATCACTTTGACCTTGATCTAATACTTCTTGTAAATAATCAACTAAACCGTCAATCACTGCTTGTTGGATACCTTTTTTGCCTTCATATGGAATGATTGCTAGATAATCTTCTTCATCAAAACGTGATTTTTGCGGATTGTAAAATAAAATACCATCTTCAAATTCAATGATTTCCTCTTCTGATTCGACACCTTCTGCATCATCAATGACGGTACCTGCTGCGTTTTCAGCAAACAAACGAATCACTAGTTCAATAGTATGATTTTTTGCATCCCAATCAATTGCTGTATCGTATTCGGTAATTTTCTTTGTTAGTTGTTTATCTAAATAAGTAATAAGCGTTTCTTTTGCCATTTATTTTTTCCTCTTTTCTAACCAGCCAAAATCTGGATCAATATCTCTTTTTCGAATATTCGTAATATACGGATTTCCACTTGCCACAAATCTTAACGGCATATCTGTCCATTTGCCTTTATTGGGAATACCAATTCTGGGTAACGTTTCAATTTTTTTAGGTGTTCGTTTCTTTTCAGGTACTAAATGTAGCGGACTTGCAAAAATAGATTGCCCATAAAGCTCTTTAGTAATACCTAATGCCGCTACCAATTTTCCTGGTCCATTTGATAATTCTTTGCCTGAACGCCCACGATTTTCTTCCATTTGTTCAATGCCTGTAGCAGGTTCAATTCCTCGAATCATTACACCTTGAGGCATGCCTTCTGGCTGTGTCACCATGTTTAAAATCAAATGCGTATGCATCGTGTATAGATAAATCGTTCCAGGCTGTTGATACATCGCTTGTAAACGAGGCGTATTGCGCATCCCATAACTGTGTGCTGCTTGGTCATCTGGCCCTAAATAGGCTTCACAGTCAACAATATATCCTCCTAAAATTCCTTCAGATGTCTCATGCTCCAAGTACATGCCGACAAGATAATGTGCAATCTCTACGGTCGATTGCGTGTTAAAAATTTGTTTTACGTCTTCCATTTCATCACCTATTGTCATCATACACAATTCTGAGCTTCCATGCTATCCTTAATGCTTTTTCATGGCGAAAAGTCGTCGTCTTCTCTATGCTATACTAGAAGAAAGAAATGAAAGGGTGTTTATTATGCAACAACCACTTGCTTATCGTATGCGTCCTCGAAATTTAGATGAAGTTGTTGGTCAACAACATCTCGTCGGTGAAGGAAAAATTATTCGCCGCATGGTTGAAGCAAAGATGTTATCTTCCATGATTTTATACGGACCACCAGGAACTGGAAAAACGAGTATTGCCAGCGCAATTGCTGGTTCAACACGTTATGCGTTTCGAATGTTGAACGCTGCGACAGATACAAAAAAAGATTTACAAATTGTCGCTGAAGAAGCACGCATGAGCGGCACTGTCATTTTACTATTAGATGAAGTTCATCGTTTAGATAAAACCAAACAAGATTTTTTATTGCCTCATCTTGAAAGTGGTAAAATTATTATGATTGGTGCAACTACTGAAAATCCTTATATCACCATTAACCCAGCGATTCGCAGTCGAACACAAATTTTTGAAGTCTTTCCTTTACAAGAAGAAGATATCTTACAAGCTATCGACCAAGCTTTAAATGATAACGAACGTGGTCTTGGGGAGTTTCCTGTGAGGATTGATGAAGAAGCGCGACGCCATTTATCACGTGCAACAAATGGGGATTTACGCAGTGCTTTAAATGGTCTAGAATTAGCAGTCAAATCCACCCCACCAAAAGAGGGGACAATCCATTTAACCCTCTCGATTATCGAAGAATGTGTGCAACGAAAAGCACTTACTCACGATAAAAATGGGGACGCACATTACGATGTGATTTCCGCCTTTCAAAAATCCATTCGCGGCAGTGATGTGGATGCTGCCTTACATTATTTGGGTCGTCTAGTAGAAGCTGGTGACTTAGCTATTATTTGTCGCCGTTTAATGGTGATTGGCTACGAAGATATAGGATTAGCTAATCCTAACGCTGCCTCGCGCACAGTCAATGCTGTATTAGCTGCTGAAAGGCTAGGTCTTCCCGAAGCACGGATTCCTCTAGCACAAGCTGTGGTGGATCTATGCTTGTCGCCAAAATCGAATAGTGCATATGTCGCTTTAGATGAAGCAATTGCAGATATTCGCAGTGGGCAAGCCGGGGATGTTCCCAACCATTTACGTGATGCGCATTATAAAGGTGCAGCTGAATTAAATCGTGGCATTGGTTATCAATACCCGCATGATTTTGAACAAGCTTGGGTCAATCAACAGTATTTACCAGACAAATTAAAATACAAACATTACTATCAACCAAAAAGCACGGGTAAGTATGAACAAGCTCTAGGCATGCGTTATCAGCAGTTACAAGATTGGAAAAAGCATTCTTAAAAAACGCTTTCATTTATTACACTTCTCTATTGCTACTTTTTCATCCATATGCTACTATGGAAATGGGAAATCTGTAATGTACGAGTTATCCCTATTTAGTGTTGACCGAACATTTTTATTGATATCTTGGGATCTGTCCGGTGTTATAGTTGGTAACAAGCCTTGTCATTTGGTAGTTCGAAAACTATAACCGTAGAACCCACCTGCTACACTTTGCGGGATCAATACTCCGGGACAATAAACGGCATCAACGGATCTTACCCATTAATTTTCAATTGGACCACTTCCCTTTTAGGTGAGTGGTTTTTTTGTATAAAAAAAACAGAAATATATCCGCAGATACATTTCTGTTTCGTTTACATTTCTTCGGGTTCGTCTGGTCCTGAATTGTGAAAGGCTTTGACTTTTTCTAAAATAAATAAAACAAGCACTAAAATTAAAATTGCTAGAGAAAGAAATAATGCCTCCACTCCACCACCATGAGCAAGTAACAGTTCACGACAAATTGCTGTAATACTGATTAAAATTAAGTAGCGTACAGGAATGTGATGCCCTTCTCTCACATAGCGTAAAAGCATTAAGATAATTTCTAACAAGATAAACAATGTTGCAATTTCTTCAATTAATGGATACAAATCTTTTAGTGAATGCAATGGCACAACTGCCGTAATCATATGATAGATGGATTCCCCCATCACCACTAGTACTACTAGGACTAGAAAACCTAGCATAATATCTACCACAGAGCTAACAATATTGTCAAAACGATTAAAACCTTTCATCAAAGACCACCTTTTATTCTATCTATTTTATTGTATTATATAAAATAATAACAGAAAAATCTGTAATGATTACTTACATTTCAAAAAAAATTGCAGGAATCTAAAAACTCACCTATACTTTATAGTAAGGGAAAGGAGTGGAACAATGACAATTTTCTTGTTAATCTTGATGGCCGTTGTATTAATTTTCCTCGGTATCACTTTAATGAAACAAACCGTATTTTTCTCTCTCATCGAAAATAATGAAAAAAATAGCCATTTTTTAAAAACGTATGGCATGCTTTATATTGCCCTAGGAGTTATTAGCGGTCTACTCGCTATCATCAATCAATTGTTATTTACATTGATTTTTATTGCAGTGATGATGCTGGTTTCTGCCCTCTTTAGTATTCAATTTTCAAAAAAAATGCGTTGAATTCTGAGGTTTCTCTTTTCTTTTTCTTATGAAATAGCTTACAATAGGAATAGAAGAACAGAAAGGACGTGGGGTTATGTTACAACAATACAAACGAATTATGGTCGCAGTCGATGGTTCAAAGGAAGCAGAACTAGCGTTTCGCAAAGCAGTCAACGTAGCGCGAAGAAACCAAGCAGAGTTGTTATTGATTCATGTTATTGATACTCGTGCGTTTCAAACGGTTACTTCTTTTGACACAGTCTTAGCGGAACAAGCGACAGATATGGCGAAAGAATCTTTAGCAGAATATGCGGAGACTGCTACAAGTAATGGTGTTCCTGCAGTCGAAACAACGATTGAATATGGCTCACCAAAAGCAATCATCGCAAAACAACTACCTGCTGAAAAAGAAGTCGATTTAATTATGTTAGGTGCAACAGGTTTAAATGCTGTCGAACGATTATTCATCGGTTCTGTTTCAGAATATGTTATCCGTCATGCACCATGTGATGTCTTAATTGTACGTACCGATTTAGACAATCACATTCCTGAAGAAGAATAAGAAAAGCGTGTTGCTTGAAGCAACACGCTTTTCTTTTGGGAGTTTTTATCCCAGGGGTTATTGTGAAAGATGAATACTCACCTTTAGCACCACTTATCCACCAGTGAAAAACCTCTCACTGTTTCTTTATTTAACCATGACTTTTATTGAATGTAAATACTTTTATCTAAATTTTCAGAATATTTTCTAAACTATTTTTTATGAATTCAATAAGTTAAATCGATAAAATTTGTCTCACCTATATCAAGTCATCCACGAATTCTCTTGTTAAGCTATAGATAAATGAGGAGGGAAACTATGTTACAACAATTGAACCAACTAATGGACGAAATCGATTCGCACTTAACGGAAGAGTTTTCGATTGAAGAATTAGCTAGAACAGTCGGACTATCCGCCTATCACCTCAAACGAACTTTTTCATTTCTTTCTGGCATGACTTTATTGGAATACATCAGAAATCGTAAGCTTGCGTGTGCCAATCAAGATTTATTACAAGGCGAAAAAGTTACAGAAGTTGCCTTCAAATATGGCTACCAATCAGTTGAAGGTTTCTCAAGAGCGTTTCGTGAATGGAGTGGTTATTTGCCTTCAGAAATTAGTAAACGTAACACTCAAAAAACCTTTCCTAAACTCTCATTTTTTATTGATATTAAAGGAGGAATTTCAATGGAAGTTAAAATCGAAAGCAAAGAAGCTTTTCGTGTAGTCGGAGTATCTAAACGTGTTCCCATTCAGTTTGAAGGAACGAATCAACAAATTATCGAATTAGCTCAAACAATTACTCCAGAACAACGAGCACACATGCACGAATTAGGCAATCTGTATCCAAATCAAGTGGTCAATGTGTCCTATGACTTTGAAGGAGAACGCTTAGCAGAACAAGGAACGTTACAACAGTTACTTGGTTTCCTAACGACAAAAGAACCGACATCTTCAGATTTAGAGACGCTGGAAATCAGTGCACATACTTGGGCCATTTTCCCTAACAAAGGACCTTTTCCAGAAACATTGCAACAAACATGGGCTCGTATATTTTCCGAATGGCTGCCTTCTTCTAATTATGAATTAGTCGATGCTCCGGAAATCTCATTTACCAACTATGCCACCAATTCAACTGATGTCTATAGTGAAATTTGGATTGCTGTAAAGGCGAAATAAAAGAAAGCACGACTCCCGAAAAAAGTGGAGTCGTGCTGTTTAATCAAACCTTTGCCAAAAATTCCGTTGATAATACAGATACCAACTTACACAGCCAATTACCAGAAGGATAAATACTGGACCATTAATCCACCAAAATGGGTACATCATCACCCCAACCACATACAACGCAATTAAAAGAGCATTTAAAAGCATTGAACCCATCATTAGAAAGACTAAACCTGTATTCCCTGCGCCTCTTGTAAACAATTGACTAATGTTCGTCCAATCCAACAATAACAGACGATAATCACGCACAAAATAACGTAACGACAATAAATAAGTTGCAACAATATTTCCTAAGAGTGCACTTACTAGCAAAATAAATGGCAAATGGAAAAATATTCCCATTGCTACAACGATGACAGCATTAATAATCAATTGTAGACTACCTGCAAAGTGAAATTTTTCTTTTAAATAGTTGGTCATTGATAAAGGCAACGAACGAATAAATAAAAAGTTCTCTTTGTCTAATGAAATAATATTCGCCACAAATGACATCGGATTGACCGACAATGTAGCTAATGCAATCCCTACTGTAAAACAGACACCGAGATATTCCATCCCTAAAAAATTCAAATTAATTTGCCCTGTTACGGCAAAAGCAATGATAAAAATCATGGGCATTAAAATTGAATTCGAAAATACTTGCATAATTAAATTAGGATCGCGAATCAACTGCGAATTATAGCTAAATAATAATTGACGCAAATTTTGATTTGGTTTGTGCGTTCGTTTCGTTGCGCCTACACCAGGTGTGGCATCAAGTAATTGTTCATACATTTTTGGTAATAAGGTTACTTTAATTAAGTAGAAACTCAACAAATTCAGTCCAAGCAACCCACCTAAACTTAGAGTAGCTGCCAAAGAAAACGGCTGAGTCATCACATAGAAAAATGGTAGAAATGCCGAAATAGTGCCACGGTCAACCATGCCCATGCCCATTGAATCGGTTTGACTATTCATTAACAAAATACCCACAACGGCTACACCAACAGATACAACTAACAATAATGTCGTCACTAATTGTTTATGCTTCTTAAAGAATTTAGTTCGCGTTAATCCAAAAACAATGAAGCTACAAAAGCTAAATACCAAACTTAAATACAAAATAAATAACACGAGTGCTAATAAAACAGCCAATACCACGAAAACACCTGAACGCATGCCCGCCATAATAAAAACAATTAACACTGGTAACGTAAATGGAATAATTGTAATCGCAACAATGATAATTTTAGCTATAAAAATATCTACTTGTCGAAAAGGTAACGGCAAATAGCCTGCTAAGTCACGACTTTCAAAAAACACATTGTAAATAACAGAAATCCCTTGCGAAAAAGCAATAATGCCAAATAACGCCACATAATACGTAAAAAATCCCGGCATCTGACTGAAATCAATCGCAAACATCGTTAAACCATAAATTGCTAAAAAGATGACTCCTGATAAAATATACTGATTAACAATCGAACGCGTTAATTTAGCACCATGTTTGCCAGATTTGCGGGCTTTATTAGTGGCTTGCGGGTTAACATAGCGCAAATTCACTTTTAGCAATTCAGCTAGTTGCGTTTTATTCATGGAATCCCTCCGCTTCTTGTGCGTGACGCCCCGCCATTTTTAAATAAATCGATTCCAATGATTCCGCGGGTGCTGTGGCTAGCAATTCTTCTACTGATCCGTTATAAAGCAGTTCTCCTTTTCTCAAAATAGCTAATTGATCACACAGTTGTTGGGCAGTATCAAGAACATGCGTTGAAAAGATAACTGTTTTTCCTTTGTCTGCGTGTGCCCGCATCATTTCTTTTAAATCAAACGCAGCTTGTGGATCTAACCCTTGCAACGGCTCATCTAAAATCCAAATATCAGGATCAGAAAGCAAGGCACCAATAAGAATCGTTTTTTGACGCATCCCATGAGAAAAACTAGAAATTGTTTCATCTTGATGACTAAGCATATCAAAAAGTTGTGCTAAAGGAATTAAGCGCGCTTCTTTTTCCGTTTGGGGAATATCATACGCAGCTGCCATTAAATCCCAATATTCTCCTGCTGTTAATTGCAAGAAAAGATCCGGCGTGTCTGGAACATAGCCAATTTTTTTCTTAATTTCCATCCGATTGGTCGCTAAGTCCAAACCATCAACTGTAATGGTGCCATTTGTTGGTTGAATGATACTGACTAAACTCTTAATGGTTGTTGATTTTCCTGCACCGTTATGTCCTAAAAAACCAAAGATTTCTCCTTGCCGAATCGTTAAATTCAATTCATTCAATGCTTTTTTGGTACCGTAGACTTTACTTACATTTCTTAATTCAATCATTTCATCACACTCCTTGTAACTATTGTAACAAAAAAAGCGCTCGCTAACACGTCAAGCCAAAGGAGAGCTAACGTTGAGTAGCAGATATAATGAATAAATTGTTCTAAAATGTTCCATCTATTTAGGGGAACTACTGACCAATCTTCAGATAGAAAAGGCTCTAGCCAGTTCTCTTTTCCAATGGTTCTGTTACTGCACGCTTGTATAGTAGTTAATTATTTTAATAAAAAAAGATGGCGCATGAATGCCCCATCTCATTGATTATAAATTGTTCACTTCAACGCCGTAATCATCGGCAACCTTTTTTAGACTAAAACCACGACCGTTGACTTCACTAGCATTCAGCGTAACAAAAAAAGCTGTTTCGTCGATTGTTAAAATCGCTTCTTTTACTTTTGGAAAGTCTTTTTCACTAATCACGGTCATCAATAATTTACTTGGCGTTTGGCTATAGCCGCCTTCAATCGGGATTAACGTGACCCCTTTGTCTAAGGTTGTAGTTAATACTTGTTGAATTTCTGTGTATTTTTGCGACACAATCATAATATTTTTCGAGCGGTCAAAACCAACTTGAACCATATCTACAACACGTCCGATAATAAATAAACTAATTAATGAAAATAATACCACGTCTGTATCAAAAGTCAGTAATGCCGATAAAATAACCAAACCATCCACAAACAAGATGGCAATTCCTAACGATACATGCAAATATTTATGCACAATTTGAGAAATAATCGCCGTTCCGCCGGTTGAAGCATTCCCCCGAAAAACCAATCCTAGCCCAACACCAGTGACAATTCCACCAAATAAAGCAGCTAGAAATAAGTCATGTGTAATAACAGGAAAATTCGCCGTCACACCTACAAAAAATGGATAGATTAGGCTACCAAAAATAGTCTTCAAGCCAACTTCTTTCCCTAATAATAAAAAACATAAAATTAATAATGGAATATTAATCGCGTATAATACAATCGCAACATTCCAACCAAACATGTGATTTAACACCACACTAATTCCGTTAGCTCCACCAGCAACAATTTGGTTTGGTAACAAAATACAATTAATGGAAACAGCTAAAACAAATGCACCAGTGATAACAAATAAGGCATCTTGCACTTGTCGATGAGTAAGCATTCTTTTCATCTTCTTCCTCCAACCTTTAAATAATTTCAAAAATCGATTTTCATCATAACATGAGTTTGTCTTCAGTCGCTAGTTAGAAACAAAGAGAATCCTCTCATAGTTACCTTAGAAAAATGACTTCATGAACAAAAATAAAAAAATAGCCAAACCATACAAAGAGACATCGCCCATTCTAGTAAATGGACGACGCATTCTTGCTGTCACACAGCACTCTCTCTATCGTTTGAACCATTTTATTTATGCTTTAATTGCAACTACCAGTTGGTCAATCGCTTGTTGAATGTTGGTTGGTGGTGTTGCTAAGTTAATTCGAATGAAGCCCTTTGCTTCAGGTGAGAACCATTCGCCAAAATCAATCGCTAATTTGGCTTTATCTTGCACGACACCTTTAATATCGTCTGGCGCAATATACGCACGTAAGTCCACCCACATAAGATACGTTCCTTCCAAATCTGCAACCACCACATCTGGTAATTCAGCTGTTAATCGTGCTTTAGCATAGTGATAGTTATCTTCAATCGTCGCTAATAATCCCTCTGCCCAATCATCACCCGTTTCATACGCAACTTTGGCTGCTAGTTGACCGAATAAGCTGAATTCTGTTTGCTTGTATTCTTTGGCCCAATCGTTGTATTGTGTGCGCAATTTTTCATTTGGAATCCACACATGTGAATTCAGCAAACCTGCTAAATTAAATGTCTTTGAAGGTGAATTGACGATGATTAAATTATCCAAAAAACGTCCTTTTTCCACAGTTACACTTGAACAAAACTGATGTCCAGATAACACAATATCTGAATGAATTTCATCTGATAAAACTAATACCTGATGTTTTTCACAAATTGCCAATACCGCTGCCAATTCTTCTTCACGCCACACACGTCCTAATGGATTGTGTGGTGAACACAAAATATACAATTTTGGTTGATGATCAATAATTTTTTGCTCAAAATCTTCTAAATCCATCACATATCGTTGATTAACGCATTGAATATCCGAAGTAACTAATTGACGATGTTTATCTTGAATCGCATAGAAAAAAGGATAGTAAACAGGCGGCTGGATAATAACCGCATCCCCTTCTTCAGTAAAACAATCAATAATATCATACAAGGATTGGACGACTCCCGTTGAAAAAGATAACCACTCTTCACGAAACTCAGTTTGTTCATGGCGAACTTGCCATCCTTTATACGCATTAAAATAATCCTTTGATACAATTGAATAGCCAAAAACACCATGTGCAGCTCGTTGTGCTAAGGCATTTTTGACAGTTTCTGGTACAGCAAATTCCATGTCGGCAACCCATGCTGGCAATAATTCACTATCGCCAAAACGTTCTGCTAATGCATCCCATTTCAATGAGTCCGTCTGTTTTCGTTCCACACTATATTGACGAATGAATGTTTCTTTATCCAAAGTCAGTCCTCCTTTATAAATATTTTTCTAATAAGATTGCAATGCCGTCTTCGTCATTTGATAAGGTAATCTCATCAGCAATTTCTTTTAACGCTTCGACAGCATTAGCCATTGCGACACCAATCCCCGCATATTCAATAATAGACGCATCATTATGTCCATCACCAAAAGCTATCAAGTCTTCTGCATGTAAACCAAATTGTGGCAAGACGGTATCTAGTGCTTTCGCTTTATCAATTCCTTTGTCGGTAAATTCAAAATAAAATGGCGCTGTGAACATTGAGCTCAACCGATCTTCAAAAGGAGCTGCCATTGCTTGATGATTTTCTTGGAGATAGTTCGCATCTGCAGCAATTAAAATTTTATTTAAAGGGAAATCAACAAAGGCTGCTAAGTCATCAATTTCACATAATTTGAACTTCCCACCACGTGATTCATACTCAATAATATTAAAAGGTCCTTCTGGTAACTCTAATAAATTGTCGTATACATTATTAACATACATATAATCTTCTTTATTAATCATTGGACGAACTTCGAATTGCTTCATATGCTCCAAAACTTCTTGCGCATCGGCAATTGATAAGGCTTGGTTAAATAATTCTTCATCTGTTTTGCAATCAACCACGCTGGCACCATTAAACGAAACCAGCAATCCTTCATATTCATCCATCGCTAATTCTTTAGCATAACTATACATTCCAGTAGTCGGACGACCTGAGGCTAAAATGACTTTTACCCCATTTTTTTGTGCGTTAATTAACGCCTCTTTTGTTTTTTCACTAATAACTTTTTTATTTGTTAACAATGTTCCATCAATATCTAATACAATACCTTTAATCGCCATTTGTCTCCTCCTTTTCTTTCCATACTAAACGAGCCCGCACAGGAATGCAATCTCTCACTAAAAAAAGAACGATTATAATTTTTTATCACAATTTTTCTTAATAAAACAAAAAATATTCCTACCAGATACTAACAAATTTATGCGTAGATTCCTAAATTTTTATTTGCTTTTCTCTATTCATAAAAACACGACAGATTTTATCAATCTGTCGCATGTTTATTATAACGCTTGAATCGTTGCTTTTTCTGAGTCTGTTAAAGAAAAATCAAATAACTCTAAATTCAATGCTTGCCGTTTTTTATTATGTGATTTCGGAATCACAATAACGCCACGCTCAATTTGGTAACGTAAGATAATTTGTGCCCATGTTTTATCATAATGTGTACCAATTTCAGTTAAAGCTGCTTGGGCTTCTTGACTAACACGTGTTAATGGACCCCAAGCTTCTGGAATCACACCATTATCCAAAGAATACGCAATAATCGCATCATTCCACTTACCTGGATGTGATTCTACTTGATTGACGGCTGGCTTAATACGTGAATGTTCGAGTAAGTAGCTTAATTCTTTTTCTTCAAAATTAGAAACACCGATTGCTTTTAACACACCTTGTTCCACGTATTCTTCCAATACTTGCCAAACTGACACGATTTCTTCTAAATTTTCCCATGGATGATGAACCAAATACAAATCAATGTATGTTGTATCCAGCGCCTGTAAGCTTGCTTCTACGCCTTTTTGAACAGCCGCTTTGTCCGCTGTATATTCTTTCGTTCCCGGAAGTTTAGATGTGATGAAAAATTCGCTACGCTCTAAGCCACTTTCTTTGATTGCTTGACCAACGACTGCTTCATTACGGTAAGCAATCGCCGTATCAAAATGACGATAACCTAAAGCAATTGCCTCTTGTAATTCGGTTGTATCTCCATTAATTGCACCCATATAAGCACGGTCAACTTTTCCAAAGGTATTCGTCCCACTACCAATAATTGGTAATTGAATGCCAGTATTTAATGTTACAAACTCCATTCACAATTCCTCCTTTAGTATCTATTTATTAGTCTACCATTCGCTGTAAAAATTCAAAAATAAGTTGTTTGGTTTCCTCTTGGGTAAACGGAGCATCCGCATGTTCTGCCCCTTCAAAAATATACAATTCAGCAGGAACACCTTTAGCTTTTAACGCTTCATATAATAAATGGCTTTGACTGACGGGAACAATCGTATCCGCATCTCCATGTAAAATTAAAAATGGGGGCGTTTGCCCACTGATAAATTTTGTCACATCAGGGTAGTTCAACGCATCCAAAGGTACATTAATTTGAGTGAGTTCATGAATAGCTTCTCGCAAGCGAAACAGACGCAGTGAATTACGTGGTACCGCAGCCAAAAAATCTGGCACAGAAACTAAAGGATACCAAGGAACAACCGCTTTGACACGACTTGAATATTTCAAATAGTCTCCTTTGTCATACTCACGAGTATTGGCAGTCGCACCAACTAAAGCTGCTAAATATCCTCCTGCTGATTCTCCCATCGCAATAAAACGTTGCGAATCTAACCCAAGCTCTTCAGCATGTGCTTTTAAATAGCGAATCGCTAATTTGACATCTTCAATTTGATCGGGAAATTTGGCTCTGGCTGTCACACTGTAATCGATACTTGCAACTGCATAGCCTCGTTTCGCAAACCAGGCTAATTCTGGCGTCCATACATTGCGATCCATCGCTGAAAAACTTCCCCCACAAAGCCAAATAATGACGGGTAAATTGCTATGCTTTTCGTCATAAGGAAATGACATTCGTGGACGCATCAAACTCAAACTTAATGGACGATAAACAGCATTACTACCTTCCATTCGATGCCCATAGACAATTTTGGGAATTAAATTAATTACAGGTTTATCACGGTTCATTTGAATTTTTTTAATCACACAGCTTCCTCCTCGTTTTTCTTTAGTATAACGTATTGTTTTTTCTTTTACCAAAGAAGTCTGCACGCTTTATGAAAACGTTATTTTATCCTATACTAAAGACAAAGGAGGGGATTAAAATGAAACGACTTTTGTTGCTTTTATTTGTTTTATTATTAGCCGCTTGTGGACGAACCACAGCACCTATAGAAAGCACCTCAGAAAGGAGTCAAACGACTCAAACTAGCGTGGTTCATGAAACCACCATGGAAACTTCAACCGATCAAACAAGCAGTGAAACCAATGCAACTTCTGAAACACAAGAACCCATCCCTGTTGAAACGCAAGCTAATCTTGTCGGCACTTGGGTTCAAAAAAATCTAACTCTAACCATCGATGAAGAAGGACATTGGCAATTAACAGGTGGCATTACTAGTCAAGGAACATTGAAAGTCGCTGTGGATAATGGCGCAATCAAAATGGTGAAATTATACGGCTTTAACGTAAATATCGATAGCATTGGAAATTATTTTATCGCCAATGTTAACGAAGATAGCCGTAAAATGAATTTTGGGTACTTAGGAACCTTTACTCGTCAAGGACAAGCAGAACATGTCTTAACTGATAATGCTTATATGGATGTGGTGGAACGAGAAACAATTGATTTTAATCAAAATTTAATAGGTACTTGGACGATGAAAAATAAAGAATACGATTTTCAGAATGTGTGGAATTACAATCCCGATGGAACCTTTGAAGTTTATTCAGATGGCAAAGGCGAAGCAATGACAGGTACCTACCAAGTCGACTATCTTGAGAATGACCAAATTAATTTAACGATTACGTATGATGGTGGCGAGACACATACAAGTGAATATACGTTGCGTGATGGCACATTAACTGAAGCTGGTTTTGAATGGGCAGCACAAATTCGTAATACAGTTCCTCCTGCACCATAAAAAAGTGGCAATCATTTACGATTGCCACTTTTCTCTTGATAATGTGTGTAACGTTCAATCCATTCTTCAACCGTTATTTTTTCCATCAGTTCACCAACCAAAGTATAAGGAATATTTTTAGGATTTGTCAAACGAATACAGCTTTTTCCCATATTTAATTTAGTAGGTACCTGTTTCGCATATTCTTCTTGAAACCAAGTTAATAATGGCGGATTGCCCATAATACCCATATGATAAATCGCCAAGTGATTCTTTTGTGCACCTAAGGAAACAAATGGTAATGGCTCGTCTTCTCGTTGTAAATATCCTTCTGGAAACACCGCTAGAGGAACAACAAAAGTAGGCATCCCATATTGCATAACCAGCTCAAATCCTGTTGGTAAATGCGTAATAATAATTTCTTTTAGTTGAAAATAACTCTCTCGCCACTTTTCAGGTAAGGCTTGTTCATATTCTTCGATTGACATTGAAATCCCTTCTTCCTAACAAATAAATTTCTTCTTATTCTTGTTACTGTTATAATAATATAAAATAAACAATTTTAGCGAGGAGTAAGATTATGACTATTCAAGCAGCACTCTCACTAAGTAATGAAAAATTAACGCTACAACTAGCAGACAATCAAGGACAAATCACCATTTTCTATTCTAACGATAAAAAATTGGTTGCTCCAGAAGCCAGCGTTTATCTATTGTTTAAAGAACAAAAATTGCGAGCAATCGGCACAACAGAAGGTCCGTTTAGCTCACGAACAGCTTATGATACCTGTGTACAAATTACGCCTCCTTGGGAAATGGAGCAAGGGTATCTCATTCAACGTCTAGTGGAAACTGCCGAAGAAAGCAAGTTAAAAGTGATGAGTAAAGGAGCAAAAAAAATTCCAGCAAATCACTATCCAACTGTTACCGCTTATCAAGAAGTTGTGTTAATTTTATTAGAAAAGTTTGGACTTGCTTTTCGTAAAATAGAAGAAAAACCGCAAAAACCAAAACCAGCCAAAGCTCAGCATCGTTGGCGTAAAGAAGTGAGTACCATTGAATTTTTCGTGGATGAATACGACAGTCAAGCAACTGTCATCTGGCAAAAACGAAATGAAATGCGCATTAAAAAAGGCGCTCACTTACGCCAAGAAATTCCTTTAAATAAAGATGGTTCTATTGGTTTAGCCGGACGTTTTACGAAACAGCTTCGTGAAGAACATGCCGATAAAATCAATGATTTTGTGACAACAGAAGATGTCGTTTTAAAAAGCGTTAACGAAGTCGGACACTTCTTATATTATGCCGGTACTAATAGCTGGTTAGTTTTAAAAGATAAAGACGGCAAAACCATTGATGAATGGACCGTTGTGTAAACTAAAAACGAGGAGAATTTTGGGTATCCCAAATTCTCCTCGTTTTATTTTTCCTCCACATAGTTTTGCTTGCTACTGCTACATCCAATAGTTCAAATAAACATATGAGAAGATGTATAGCAAATAGATATGTCCTGGATAAAAAGCATAGAAGAAATATTTATCCCCCCGACCCTTTTGTCCGTTGTAAAATGCTAAAGGTATGATGGCAAAAACCATCATCCATTGGTAGTTCACAAGTAACTGACTAAAGTCAAATCCGGTTGCAATTAATGAAACGACTGCTAAGGACAAAAATTGCAAGCTCCGTTTTTCTCTAAAGAGATAGAACATCGCACCTAATAAAACCGCCGCATAGCCCCCTTCAACCGTAATATACGTAGGAAAAATTTGTAACAGATAAATGAACATTGAACTACCATTTCCTGTACTCATCCAAATAAAAAACGGCAAGGCGATTACAAAGGGTAAAGTTAACAAACCCGTTGCTTTTAGCCAATGCTTTTGTTTGTATTCTTCAATACAATACATCACTAGTGTAGCTAAAAAAAGTGTCCCAAATACATTATTGAATAGCATCACTTCATCCATTGGAAATAATTTGGGAATGAGTTGATTCCCTAAGTTCATTCCCCAAAAGCCAATTAATAAACGCGACATATACTTCAAACGATTGCGTGTGTAATAGAACCCTTCCGCACTTAAAAATAGAAAAATCGGTAATACAATTCGACCAAACATATTTAAAATGGTTGGTGGCTGTGCATAAATAAACATTTCATAGATATGATCCCCCACCATTAAAATAATCCCTAAAATTTTTAATTGATATCCTGTTAAACTAACTTGTTTTGTCATTACTAACCTCCATCTACTCAGTAAATCCAGTCTAGCACACCAAATACTAAAATGAACTTTCATTACTGTTAGACGAGCTATAAGTTTTGTTAGTTAAAAAAATAGTCACCAAAAAATTGGTGACTATTGAACGATTAAAATGTTTTTTCGTCTGGGACAGGTGCTTCTCCAGCAGCTCCTTGCAATTGGTCAATTGCTTCCATGTCTGCTTGGCTTAATTCAAAATCAAAAATCTGACCATTTTCAATAATCCGCTCTTCATGAACAGACTTAGGCAATGGCAAGAAACCATGTTGTAAACTCCAACGTAAAACGATTTGCGCAATCGTTTTGTCATAAGTTTCAGCAATTGTTTTTAATTCTGGTACACTAAAAATTTTCCCTGTACCTAATGGACTATAAGCTTCACTCAAAATGCCATGTTTTTGATTATACGCAACGACTTCTTCTTGGCGATCGCTTGGACTTAGATAAATTTGGTTAACGACTGGTTTAATCTTAGCTGTTTCAAGTAACGCATCTAAATGGTGCGGCATAAAATTAGATACCCCAATCGCACGAATCTTGCCAGCTTCTACCGCTTCTTCCATCGCCCGCCAGGCTTGAGCATTCGCTTCTTGCCAATTATCACGAAAGGCTACTGGGTTTGGCCAGTGAATCAAATATAAATCTAAATAATCGACCCCTAATTTTTTCATTGATTCATCAATTGCTTGTTTTGCTAAATCATACGAATGAGCATCATTCCATAATTTTGTCGTAATAAATAATTCTTCTCTAGGAATGCCACTTTTGGCAATGCCACGTCCTACAGATGCTTCATTTTTGTAAACCGCCGCCGTATCAATATGGCGATAGCCTGCTTTGATAGCTGCTAAAACCGACGATTCAGCAACATCGCCATCGGGTGTTTGCCATGTTCCAAAGCCTACAACTGGAATTTCAATCCCATTTGCTAGTGTGTATGTGTCTTTTAAACTCAATGTTAGTCCCTCCTTTATATGTGTATCATACCATTCTCTTGAAGGATTTGTTAATTGATTGATTTCTATCAAAAAAACAGTTGTATTATATACACGAATATTGAAAATATATACATATAAATTACACTTCATATATTTTTTTGCATAAAAATCCAAAAAGTGTTGCAAACATCTTGATTATGTATTATTATACATTTCATACCTAATGGAATTATTTTTATTCATTAAATATTATTAAAAGTGAGGAATTACTATGGATGCAATGTTAGGAATAGTCATAGATTTTGGAAAAACAGTCAAGTGGATTCCCACTTTTATAGACGGAACGGTTGTGACGATTGTTTTGTCTTTAATAACAGTTGTGTTGGGTTCATTACTCGGTTTATTTGCAACATTAATGAAACAATCGCGATTAAAAATTTTAAATATTATTGCGGCAATTTATACACAAGTAATTCGCGGGACGCCATTATTAGTCCAATTGTACATTTGGTTATACGGGTTACCTTTAATTGGTATCTCATTACCTGCTATTTCATTTTTAGGAAACACATACGGTTCCAGAGAATTTTTAACCGCCGTTGTGGCTTTATCAATCAACTCTGGTGCGTATATCTGTGAATTGTTACGTGGCGGGTTAGCTTCGATTGACAAAGGACAAATGGAAGCCGGACGCTCATTAGGATTGAGTCGCGGGCAAACCATGAAATCCGTCATTATCCCCCAAGCAATTCGTGTGGTACTTCCAGGACTAGGTAATGAATTTATTATGATGATTAAAGAGTCCTCTATCGTCTCAGTTGTAGGAATCTTTGATGTCATGTATACCAGTAATATTGTAAAAGCAGCTACGTATTCTATTTTTGAACCATTAATTATCGTTGCTCTGATTTATTTCTTCCTAACCTTTACATTAACTGCATTAATCAAGAAATTAGAAACGAGGTTAAATGTCTATGATTAAAACCAATCAATTAACGAAAAAATTTGGTGATTTAGCCGTTTTAAATGGCATCACAACGCATATTGAAAAAGGTGAAACAGTTGCCGTCATTGGTCCTTCTGGTTCTGGGAAATCGACTTTTCTTCGTTGTCTAAACTTGATGGAAATTCCGACAAGTGGTGATGTCTATTTCAAAGATATTTTATTAACGAACCCGCAATTAAAAGAAATCGAAATCAATCAAATTCGCGAAAATATTGGCATGGTATTTCAACATTTCAATCTATTTCCTAATATGACAGTTTTAGAAAATATCATTTTAGCGCCAATGAAGTTAAAAAATCTAACAAAACAACAAGCTTCACAAAAAGCAGAAACCTTACTGAAAAAAGTTGGATTGTTAGATAAAAGAGATGTTTATCCCAATAAATTATCTGGCGGACAAAAACAACGGGTAGCTATTGCGCGTGCTTTGGCAATGGAACCTGAAGTCATGTTGTTTGATGAACCTACCTCTGCGCTTGATCCAGAAATGGTAAAAGAAGTGTTATTAGTTATTCAAGATTTAGCCAAAAGTAATTTAACGACCGTCATCGTAACTCACGAAATGAATTTTGCGAAACAAGTTGCTTCGCGTGTTCTTTTTATCGACAAAGGCGTGATTGTTGAAGAAGGTACACCGAATGAACTGTTCGATTCTCCAAAAGAACAGCGAACAAAAGAATTTTTAGATCAAATTACATTTTAATTCAAAGGAGTTTTCATTATGAAAAAATTAACATTATTGGTATTAAGTTGTGTGGCGATAGTCACCTTGGCTGCATGCGGTTCAGGAGATTCAAAAAAATCAGCTGATTCTGGAACAAATGATAAATTGGCACAAATTAAAGACAAAGGAAAATTAGTAATCGGTACCTCCCCTGACTTTCCTCCGTATGAGTTTTATATTTTAAATGATAAAAACGAAAAGGAAATTGTTGGTAGTGACATTGCGTTAGCCAAGGCAGTTGCGGATGAAATTGGTGTTGAATTAGAAATTAAGGCAACCGATTTTAATGGCGTATTAGCCAATATTCAAACCAATAGTGTCGACTTGGGTATTTCTGGCTTTGTAGCAACAGAACAACGTGAAGGAATCATGGATTTCTCTGAAGGTTACCAACAAGAAGTCAACAATGGTTTTCAAGGAATTTTAGTTCCTAAAGAAATCGCTGAAAAATACCAAACTTTGGACGATTTAAAAGCTGCTAATTTAACAATTGGTGCTCAAGGTGGCTCCATTCAATTTGAAACTGCTAGTACCTTAACTGATGCAAAAAACATTAAACAATTCGGCACAATGGACGCAGCAGTTTTAGCGCTAAACTCAGGTGATATTCAAGCAGTAACTGTTTCAACTTCTTCTGTGGAACCTCTATTAACAACTTTCCCAGATTTAGTAATTTTACCAAAAGAAACGTTTAATTTAGACCCTGAAAATAAATATGGCACCAATGTTATTGGTTTTCCAAAAGGCGATGACACAGAATCGCTGATTACGGTCGTCAATGAAGTAATCAAAGAAAACAATGACAATGGCAATTTAGCAAAATGGCGTGAAGAATCAGAAGAGCAAGCAGTCAATGCCTTAAAGGAATAGGAGAATAGCACTATGACAGTCAAAGAAACATTATTAGCATCCATCGAAAATAATATTGATGTGTATATGGAATTAGTAAACACAATGTATGAAAATCCTGAAATCGGAAATGAAGAATTTGAAACGATGAAACTACTAGTTAATTATTTGGATAGTGTCGGTTTTAAAACAACATCTGGTTATGTTGTTCCTACAGGTTTTTTAGGTGAATATGATACAGGCAAACCTGGACCAACCATTGCCGTCATGTGTGAATATGATGCCTTACCTGAAGTTGGTCATGGTTGTGGCCACAACTTAATTGCAGGTATTGGCGTTGCGACAGGTGAAGCAGTGAAAGGCATTATCGATCAATTTGGCGGTAAATTATTTGTTGTAGGAACTCCTGCAGAAGAAAATTTCGGTGGTAAAGTTAGTATGTCAGAAGCTGGCGTTTTTGATACTGTTGATGTTGCCTTAATGGTTCATCCAGGTAGTCAAAATGGTGTTGGCGGACGTTCAAACGCTCTTAATCCAATTAAATTTGAATTTTTTGGTAAAAATGCACATGCATGCGATCCCGCATCAGGTGCTTCGGCTTTAGATGCAGCCGTTATGAGTTACCTACAAATTAATTTACTTCGTCAATTTGCTGCGCCTCACACATATATTCATGGAGTGATTAAAGATGGTGGTGAAGCAGCGAACGTTATTCCAGGTTATGCATCAATGGAATATTACTTCCGTGCACCAACGATTGGTTATGCTAAAGAATTAACAGAAAAAGCCGTACAAGCAGTAGATGGGATTTGTAAAGCTAACGGCGTCACTTTTAAAACCTCTACTTATGAGTGTCCTTATGAAGATACGGTCATCAACTACAAATTAGCAGATATTTTAGCAGAAAAATATGCTGAACTAGGAGTGGAAGATGTAAAACCCGTAGACGAAATTGCCACAGGTTCAACAGACGTCGGAGCTGTCAGTTATCGTTGTCCAACTATCCAAGGGAATATCAAAATTTGTGGACCAGAAGTAGGTGGACACACAAAAGAAATGGCCGCAGCCACTATTTCTCCAGATGGACAAAACGGCTTAATCAAAGCAGCTCAAGGATTGTCTCTAACTATTTTAGAATTGTTAGAACATCCTGAAACATTAGCTGCAGTCAAAGCTGAATTTGATGAGACAATCGCAGCCTTAGCTTAAAATAGTTTAAACGTAGCGTACATAATAGTTGTACGCTACCTTTTTTTATTTAATGAGTACTTTCATTGCACTTCGTTGTGAAAAAAGATACACTACCTTACGTATATCTAAAAAAAGGAAGGTTTTATATGATAGATGAGAATGTTTTGTATATCATTGGCTTAGTGTTAGTCATGTTGTATATTTTAACGGGATTTGATGATTTTATTTGGGATGTTATTACCTTATTTAGACGCAAATCTTACAAAAGAGAATTATTAGATCTCAAAAAAGCCGATGATATTCCCCCTAAACTGATAGCGGTGGCCATTGCTGCTTGGCATGAAGAAAGTGTCTTAGGTGATGTTATTGATAACATGATCGAATCGGTCCATTACCCTAATTCTATGTATCATGTATTTTTAGGTGTATATCCAAATGATGCGGCCACCATTACCGTTGCACGACAATTAGAAGAAAAATATGAAAATGTCCATATGATTATTAATGAATTACCTGGACCAACTTCCAAAGCGCAAAATATCAACTACATCATTACACAAATTAAAGCGATGGAAAAAGAAAAGCAATGGCATTTTGAAGCTTTAAACGTCCATGATTCAGAAGACGTTGTTCATCCGTATGAATTAAAAGTAACCAATTATTTACTAGAAACGTATCCTGCTATTCAGTTTCCAGTTTTTCCATTGATGGAAATGCCTAAGTTTAGCAATTTTTTCAAAAATTTGGTGACGAATACTTACGCTGATGAATTTGCAGAAAATCATTTTTCAACGATGGTCAGTCGCTATAGTAGTGGCGCTTTTGTCCCCTCGGCTGGAACTGGTTTTACGCTTTCTCGGGAAGTGATTGATAGTTTTGGCGATGAAGATGTTTTACCAAAAGATAGCTTAACGGAAGATTATCGCTTATCTTTAACGTTATACCAAAAAGGCATTCAAATGTATTATCCTTTAGTTGAAGTCCCTCGCATTAACTTTAAAAATGAATTTGTTTATGAATTTATTGCGACACGTAGTCGTTTTCCTTACACGTTTAAGACAGCCGTCAAACAAAAAACACGCTGGATTTTAGGAATCACTATGCAGTCATTTAAATTCCGAGAAATTTTTGCAACAAAAGAAATGTCCTTTGCTGGACGCTATTCACTTTATCGCGATTTTAAAGCCAAAATTGGTAATCTATTGGTTCTAGTAGGCTATCCAGTTTTAATCTATTTCTTTGCTTCCTTGTTTTGGGACTTAACACCTATTTATCCAAAATATTCCTTATCTTGGTATTTATGTGTCTTAGTGACGATTATGATGCTTGAAAGACAATTATTCCGCGCAGTAGCAATTAAACATGTCTACGGGATGCGAAGTGTTTTCTTTGCCTGCTTATTACCACCAATTTTACCCATACGTTTTGTTTATGGAAATATTATTAACATGGTCGCAACGATGAAAGCCTTCCAACAACGAATGTTTGGCAATCAAACACCTGTCAAAAAAGAAAAGAAAGCTAAACGCAAGAACAAACAAAATGAACAAAAACAATTAGTCTGGGATAAAACTGAACATCATTTTCTAGAAAAAGATGTTTTACAACGTTATCATCGGAAATTGGGCGATGTGCTGTTAGAAAAAGGGTTCATTGAACCAACCGTCTTAAAAGAAGCTTTGGAAAATGCTAACGAACAAAAACAAGCCTTAGGAGCCTACTTATTGGAGCATGATTTGATTTCAGAAGATCGCTTATTAGAAGCACTTGCCAATGTACAACATTTACAATATCTACCTGCAACCAATTTATCCACCTATCTTCAACCAGAATTTGCTAAAAAATTTAATCGCAAGCAACTACAAGAATGGTATTGTTTACCGATTTTAGAGACAGACAATCATTATGTTTTTGCTATTTGTGATGCCACACCACGCGATGCAGTCCCTCTGTTAGAAGAGACGTATCACATTAGTGTATCTACTATTTATGCATTACAACAAACTATTTTGGATGGTTTAGCGATGTTAGACAGCTCTATCCCATTGATTGATTTTGCTTATGAACGTTATGAACACAAGTTGATTTCTTATAAACAACTCTTCTTAGTCCGTACCTATCAAGAAAAAACGGGTGCTTCTTCAGAAGAATTGTTATTGAAAATGGGTTTATTACCTCCGTCATTTGCTGAAAACAATACAAAATCAGAAACAATTAAACAACTTCCAGAATCAACCGACCCACTCCAATTAAAAAATGCGACCAACATCACAGAAAAAGTAACCTAATAAAAAAGCCGAATCGTCATGATTTGGCTTTTTTTTACTGATAGTTATTATGATATATTACGACTTTATTTCTTCCTGATTGCTTTGCTATATAACAAGCTTCATCTGCTTTTTTTAATGTTTCTAAAATATCTGTTTGGTTGATGGTATTTTCAATTCCTGCTGAAAAAGTAATCGAAACACCGTCCGTCATTCCTACTCCCATAGGATACGTTTCAATTTTTGCACGAAATTCTTCAATTATTTTGTAGGCTGAATTTTTAGATGAATCATAAAAAAAGATACAAAATTCTTCGCCACCAAAGCGATAGATTTCAACGTTATTTTTATCCAAATATAAAGACAAATGTGCTTCTAAAAGCTGAACAAAATCACGTAACACTTCATTTCCAACTAAATGTCCATTTTGGTCATTAATTTTTTTAAAATGATCCAAATCAAGCATGGCCACGGTAATGACTTGTTTATGCTCTTTCAAAAACTCAATCATGTCACTTAAAGCAGAGTAATTATGAACCCCTGTCAAGCGATCAATTTTACTAGCAATCAATTCTTCGCGAATCCGGGCATTCCCTTTTTCTTGTAGCGAAAAATAAAGATAAAAAGACACTAAAATCACTAAAGAACCAGTAATAAGTAACACGATGGTGCCACTATTTTCGGTAAAAAAGGATGTACCTACTTCTTGCAAATGGAAATAGGCAGAAATAAGCATAGATAAAATGAACAAAACACTAAATTTAAGATTACGCCAGCCAAATGGCAGCCAATCAATCACCACAAATAAAGAAAAAATCAGCAACGCAATCATAAATAATTGATCGTATGAGACAACGACTCTGAGATCGATCAACTTTGAATAACTAACTAACAGAAAAGGCGTCAACAAAATTAAATATTTGCCATAGCTTCGAAAAAAATAATACGCAATAAATAATATTAACGAATACTCGTAATAAACTGCACCAAGTAAGTGAACGGAAAGCGACAACAAACAAAACAAATACGTAAAATACAACAAAATAATAAGTATCAATTGCAGAATTTTATTTAAAAAAACTTTTTTCACACTACTAAAAACTGTATCAATAGTAATTAATAAACTGACAATAATACTTGGAAAAAAGATAGTTAACACCATCATACTTCCCATACATCGTTTCTCCTTAACCTTTACATCCATTTATTAAGCCTAATCATACCCCATAATAAGCGACTTTTCTACGTTTGTTTGCAAAAAAAGAACAGTTTGTCTTGTTATTTGCCAAACTGTTCTTTTTTAATTATTTAGAAAAATAATTTTTAAACACTTCTGTGTATTGTTCATGATTTTCTAGAGATAAAGCAATTGTTTCAATGGGTGCAGGTGTTATTTGACGTCCATAGATTAAATAATATAGTCCCATAATTGGTTCATTATAATCCGACAAATAACAATCTACTCCCAAAATATCGGCAGTCATTTCCCGCAACATTTCTGATTTGAAGAAACCACCGCTTAAGGATAGGTTGTCTGTGACATTTACAGTTTCCGCCAACGTACGAATATTAAATAAAATCCCTTCAACGACACTGCGAATCATATCTTCTTTTGTATGCTGAATACGAATATTTTTTAATGTTCCTGTGACATCTGCTTGCCATAAAGGTGCCCGTTCACCATTAATAAATGGTTCAAAACGTAAACCATTAGCCCCAATTGGAGACTGTTTCAAGGCATTAGGCAAGTTTTCGAAAAACTCAGTTGGCGTGTCTGCATATAGCTGACTTGCCCATTCTAAGACACAGCCCCCATTATTTGAAGGGGCGCCCGTCACGTAATATTTTTCATTCAAATAATAGCAAAAATTTTGGTTGGTACTATCAAACGTTGGTTGTGTGGTTACTTTGCGAACAGATGCACTCGTCCCAATCGTTAAACTGTTTGGAATATCTGTGGCTATATAGCTAGCATAAGCTGCGAGACAACCATCGCTTGCACCAACCACAACTGTGGCGGTTGCTGGAATTTTCAATTCAGTAGCAGCTGACGGTTCTAAAGAAAAAGTCGCCGTTGTATCAACCAATGGGGCAAGTTGTTGTTTAGAAATACCAATAAAAGCTAAAATTTCATCGTCCCATGTGCGCTCAAGTAAATTAAATAAGCCCGTTGCCGAAGCCGTCGCATAATCGATGACAAATTCGCCTGTAAAATAATGCATAATGAGCTCTTTAATGCCATAATAATGAGTTCGTTCTGGGAAACGTGCTTGTTGCTGGAAATACAACAATTTAGCAAAAGGTGACATCGGATGAATTGGTGTGCCCGTTCTTTGATAAAAAGCCGATGCTACTGCTTGTTGTTTAAAGGCTGCAATTGTTTGTTCTGCTTGTGTATCCGACCAAATATAAATAGCATCATCCAAACCTTCTCCCCACGGTAAAACGCTATGCATCGCCACGCTAAAACTAATGGTTTCTAATGCTTCGCGCATATCTTTGGGAATCGATTGAATCCCTACTTTTAAGACCGCTAATAATTCAGTCGCTCGTTGATAATTCATGTGCTGTTCTCGATAAGTTGTTACCGGACTAGTTTGTTGAAATTTAATTTTCCCATCTGCAATTACTGCAAATTTAATCGCTGTCGTTCCAATATCAATACCTAAAAACATGGCCATCCCTCCATTCATTTCTCGTTTATTGTAGCACAAAAAAAGTTAGAAACTGAGTTGTTCGTTTCTAACTTTTTGTGATTATTTTTTTGTTTTATCAGGGAATTTTGCCTCAACGCGATAAATACGTTGACCACGCGAAGAAAATTTCTCCTCGTATTCCGTCATAATATTGCCTTCAAAATTGCTCGTATGTAAATCTAACCATACTTTTTGAATGATTAAGCCATATTGTGAGAAGCTTGCTAAGGAATATTCAAACAATCCTTGATTGTCCGTTTTAAAATGAATTTCTCCTTCTGGACGTAAGATTTGTTCATCGACGGCTAAAAAGGTTTTATATGTTAAGCGACGTTTTTCATGACGACTTTTTGGCCACGGATCAGAAAAATTCAAATAGATTTGATCAACTTCACTATCGGCAAAATATTCCGTCAAGGCTGAGCCATCAACGTGTAATAATTGCAAGTTCGGAATTGCTTCATCAATCAATTTATCTAAAGCAAAAGAGACGACACTCACTTGCATATCAATTCCAATATAATTAATTTCTGGATGTGCCTTAGCCATATTTGCAATAAATTGTCCTTTGCCCATTCCAATTTCAATATGAATCGGTTGGTCATTACCAAAGCGTTCTGCCCAGCGCCCTTTCCATTCTTGTGGTTGGTCCACAACAAATTGCGGATGCGAAGCGATTAAATCCTCTGCTCCTGTACGTTTTCTTACTCTCATAGTTGTTCCTTTCTGTCACTACCAGACTTTATCCTGTATAAATTCGTTTTAGCTGTAAAATTTCTTGATTCATTTCTTTGAGCGCATTTCGTTTATGGTATTTTTTTACTTCTTGCAACATACTCAATAACGCATACCAGTAAATTTTTTCCATATTTTCACTATTTCCATGGATGCCATAGCTCATCAGCCAATGATTCCAACTAGAAATTGGTAGATAGTGTCCTAGAATTGTTCCGATGTCAACTGCTGGATCAGCAAACATCACAGAATCCCAATCAACTAAATAAAGGTAATTTTTACAAACTAACCAATTACGATAATTGACATCACCATGCACGACAGCTTTTTCAGATGGTTTAAATGGTGGAATATTTTTTTCTAAATAACTATGAACTAAAGACAAAAATTGGTTCTCAACCAAATCCGTCGCTAATTCTGTTTCATAGTCTTGCAACATCTTTTGTGGTGACCTCACAATGCCGCCCATTTTCTCAAGCATCTCTTTTAAAGAATCTGAATGATGCAAATGGTATAACACGTCTATCACATCGTTACGTTGTCCAATTTCTTCAGGGTCTAAAATGCGTCCTTCTAACCATTCTTGTGCGGTTAACGTATCGCCATTCCCTGTTCGTTTCGTCCAAACTAGTTTGGGTGTAATGCCTTCTTTTGACAAAGCAGCAAGCATCGGAGTGGTATTACGTTTGATGAATACTTTGTCTTCTGCTTTTAAACCGACATATGCTTTGCCAGTATCGCCTTTAATTGGATGCAGATCCCAATCATTATCAAAACGAATAGCCATCCTGCGTGCCTCCTTCTTTTTTTCACAGTAATACTTATTCTATCGTCCTAACTACAGGTCGTCAAGCACATCTATTTAGCTTTTTTCTTTCCCATCTGATTTTTAGATAATCTTTAGCGTATTTTTAGTTATTGGTTCTTTTTTAAACGATACGGGACGTAAAGTTCAACAAAAAGCACGGCGATTACAAAAAAGCTAAGGACAATGATTCCACGGTCCATCCAACTTGCAACAACCAAACTACTAATCACAGAAAAAATCAACGCGACAACCAATAATGCCATTCGTAACAATGTCTGAAGCGCACTTAATTTTTGTTGTTCGGCTACAGGATAGAGCTGGGCACTCGTCATATATTGAAATTGATGATATAGCGGTAATAATTGAAAACCAATCAAATAGATGAATAATACACCCACTCCCAAAGCAAACCATCTTTCGGTAATAAAGACTAATAAAATACTGCCTAATCCTAGCAGACGCAAATATAATCCACTAAATTCTGTACCGCGAATAAAGCGACGTGCATACAAATACAGATAAGTGTTTTTTTGATTAAATGTAATTTTTGATAAGATTCCATCCAAATATTTTCGGCGTTTAATTTGAGCAGTAATTTCAGGAACATCTGTAAATAAATTAATAAAACGATATAAACGGTACAAACGATGCTGTTCTGTTGTAATCATCTTATCCCAATCAAGAGGTGCTTGCATTTTTTGCCAACATAAATTGTGGAATAAATAAGCTTGTAAAAAAGCTACCAAAACCCCAATTAAAGGATAGATGAACAAACCCACGCTTAGTGTTGCTAAACTAATAATCCACCATAAAACAAAAGCATTTTTGACAGCTTTCTCCATATCTTGAAATAAAGCCATTCGCTGGATTTGTAATTGACTAAATTTCAAACACCATAAGATGACGAGAAAAAAAGCAAACGAAGAAAAATTCTTCCCTGTCGATAAAACTACTAACGGCATTGTCGCACCGCCAATTAAAAGCAATACTCCGAATGGTAAATAGCAACTATATTTAAATGCTTGGGTTAAGTAATCACGCATTTGTTTTTCCTTGGGTAATAAAAAAACAGCATCGGCTGGTTTCGCTAAACTAGCAAATTGCCCAATTTGAAGTGCAACTAACCAAATGACTAAAACAATCGGTGTCCCCCAAATAAACCCTTTTGGCAATGTCTTTAAGATATTGGAATAATACAATCCCAACCCACCTACTAGAAAGGTCATCGTCAATGCAAAATGGTCATTAAATACATATTTCAAATAGCGCTGCATGTTTTTCTGGTGCAGATTTAGTCGTTGTCGAAAAAATTCTTTCATTTCCTACGCCTCCTCTGTCAGCGCAAGATAGATTTCATCTAAAGATGCGTTTGCTAAACCGAATTGTTGTTGTAATTCTGCCATCGAACCTTGCGCACGAATCTCCCCATTGTGCAACATAATAAAACGATCACAATATTTTTCAGCCGTTGCTAATACATGAGTCGACATCAAAATCGAAGCGCCTGATTCTTTCATCTCTTTCATTAATTCGAGTAATGCATGAATCGCTAATGGATCCAAACCTAAGAAAGGTTCATCAATGATATATAAGCTCGGTTCAATTAAAAAAGCGCATAAAATCATGACTTTTTGTTTCATTCCTTTAGAAAAATTAGCTGGAAACCACTCCAGACGATTCTCTAAACGAAAGGTTTTTAATAGCTGTTCCGCACGTTGTAAAGCAATGTCTTGAGGAATATCATAAGCCATTGCCGTGACTTCTAAATGTTCACGTAGCGTTAGTTCTTCATACAATGCTGGACTTTCAGGAATATACCCGATTTTTTTGCGATATTCTTCAGGGTTTTCTTTTAGTGTTAAACCATCAATTTCAATACTGCCCTTTTGTGGTTGTAACAAGCCGATGATTTCTTTAATGGTTGTACTTTTGCCCGCACCATTTAAACCAATCAATCCGACAAGTTCACCATCATTGATTTTAAAATTAATATCTTTTAAAACAGGTAATTGACTATAACCCCCTGTTAAATTTTTAATTGTTAATGTCATGTGTTTTCCTCCAAAATTTGCTAGGTTCATTATACCACGAAGCGCCTAGAGAAAAAAATTCAGGTGTTAAACTATTTGTCTATCAAGAAATAAAAAAACGATGCCTACTTCTTCTCGTAAGCATCGTTTTTCATTAAGCAACTTCTTCTGAAAATTGACTGTTATATAAATCAGCATAGAAACCATTTTTCGCCATTAAGCTATCATGATTTCCGGTTTCAATAATTGAACCTTGATTCATAACAATAATATTATCTGCATCACGAATCGTAGATAAACGATGGGCAACAACGAAACTTGTCCGATTTTCTAACAAACGATTCATCGCTTGTTGAATCAAAATTTCAGTACGAGTGTCAACACTAGATGTTGCTTCATCTAAAATTAACACATCTGGATTGGCAAGGAAAGCACGAGCAATCGTAATTAATTGACGTTGCCCTTGTGAAATATTACTAGCTTCTTCATTTAAAACCGTCTCATAACCATCTGGTAACTTCCGAACAAATTCATCCACATGTGCGGCTTTAGCGGCTGCGATAACTTGTTCTTTCGTCGCATGTTCATTTCCATAAAGGATGTTGTCATAAATGGTTCCTGTAAATAACCATGTGTCTTGCAAGACCATTGAGAAGTGATTTCGTAATTCATCACGAGTGTAATCGCGTGTATCTTTTCCTTCATAACGGATACTACCGCCAGACACATCATAGAATCGTTCCAACAAATTAATTAACGTTGTTTTTCCTGCGCCAGTTGGTCCAACAATCGCAACCATTTCACCTGCTTTAACGTCTAAATTAAAATCGGTCATCAATAACTTGTCTTCATTATAACCAAACTGAACATTTTCAAAGCGAACTTTGTAATCATTCTCTTCAATAGGAAGTAACGATGGTTCATTAATCATTTCTTCTTCGTCTAAGATTTCAAAGACACGTTCTGCTGAAGCAACTGTTGATTGGATGGTATTAATCAAGCTGGCAATTTGAGTGATTGGTTGTGAGAATTGATTGGTATATTGCAAGAAAGCTTGCACATCCCCTAAATTCATATTTCCATTCGCAACTTTAATCCCACCAAGTACAGCAACAAAGACGTAACCTAAATTTTTAACAAAGTTCATCAATGGCATAATCATGGCAGAAATAAATTGTGCTTTCCAACCAGCCTCGTATAATTTTTCGTTTTCAACTTCAAAAACTTCTTGATCGGCTTTTTCATGATTAAACGTTTTCACTACAGTATGACCACCATAAGTTTCTTCAACTTGGTCATTTAAAAGACCTAAACTCTTTTGTTGCGTAGCAAAATGTTTTTGTGATTTTGGTGCCACTAACATCACAACAATTAAACTTAAAGGGACTGTCGCTAAAGCAACTAACGTCAATTGCCAGCTAATGGTTAACATCATCCACAAAACCCCAATAAAGGTTACAATGCTGGTAACAAATTGCGTCAAGTTTTGTTGAAGAGTTCCGGCAATATTATCCATATCATTAATCGCACGTGACATAATGTCCCCGTTACTATGTGTATCGTAATACGAAATAGGTAAACGACTCATCTTCTCATCTAAATCACGACGCATTTCATAAACCGTGCGTTGTGACACACGCGTCATAATGAATTGTTGGAAGAAATTGAAGATAGCGGAAATAATATACATCCCGATAACAATTAGAATGATTTCTCCAATTTTATCAAAATCAATTGGAAAACTGCTAATTTGTTCTCCCAGCTTGATTTGCTTCATACCTGCCATCACACCGTTAAAGATTTCCGTAGTTGCTTGACCAAGAACTTTCGGTGTTTGAATTTGGAAAACAACAGCAGCAATCGCTAAAACAAAGACAAGGATAATCGCATAAGAACGTTTTGACATGTATCGGAAAAGACGTTTCGTTGTGCCCCAAAAATTATTCGCTTTTTGCGGTTTCATTCCCATGCCATGCCCTGGACCACCACTTCCAGGTCCACCATGTGTTGATTGTGTTTTTTCTTTACTCATGCTAAATCCTCCTCTCTTAGTTGTGAATGTACGATTTCTTGGTACGTTGCATTATCAGCAAGTAATTCCTCATGGGTTCCTTGCCCAACAACTTTTCCTTCATCTAAAACCAAAATAATATCTGCATCCATCACGGTACTTACACGTTGTGCCACGATAACCATAATTCCTTCAGTCATCGATTTTTTTAGAGCACCGCGTAAATTAGCGTCAGTTTTAAAGTCTAGAGCAGAGAATGAATCATCAAAAACATAGATATCTGATTCTTTAATCAAGGCACGAGCAATCGCTAAGCGTTGACGTTGACCGCCAGAAAAATTGCCACCACCTTGTTCCACACGACTTTCTAAGCCATCTGCTAAACCTTCAACAAAATCTTTGGCTTGTGCAATTTCTAAGGCACGCCAAATTTCTTCATCGGTAGCCTCTGGTCGTCCGTAACACATATTTTCACGAATGGTTCCTGAAAACAACACAGCCTTTTGAGGAACAAAACCAATTACTTCACGTAAATCATGTTGAGTTACTTTTGAAATATCTTGATTATTTAAGCGAATGACACCAGATTCGACATCATACAAACGTGGTAATAAATTAACTAAGGTGGTTTTCCCAGAACCCGTTCCACCAATAATGGCAACTGTTTGTCCTGAATCAACTGAAAAATTGACATCTTTTAAGGCTAATTTTTCAGCACCCGGAAAACGATAGCTTACATGATCAAAAGCTAAGGTTGCTTGACTACCTTGGCGTGAAATTGTCGCAGGATTTTGAATGTCGACAATTTCATCTGGTTCTTCTAAAATTTCATTGATACGTTCTGCTGAAGCTTGTGCACGAGGAACCATGACAAAAATCATAGATAACATCATAAAGCTAATTAAAATCTGCATTGCATAGGTCATAAAGGCAATCAAATTTCCAACTTCTAAAGTCATATCTGCAATATAATGACCACCAAACCAAGTAATCGCAACATTGGTACCACTCATAATCAACGTCATCAAAGGCATCATTAAAGCCACAATTGTGTTTACTTTAATCGCTGTTTGTGTGTAATCTTTATTCGCATCATCAAATCGTTTTTCTTCATACGCAGTTTTGTTAAAAGCACGGATGACTCGAACACCTGTCAACCCTTCACGAAACACCAAATTTAAACGGTCTGTTTTCTTTTGCATACTCTTAAATAACGGTACCGCAAAATACATAATTCCGCCAATTGCGACGATAATAATTGGAATGACCACTAAGAAAATTTTTGTTAATTGTGGATCTTTAGAATACGCTAAAAAACTCGCCCCAATTAAAGTAATAGGTGCATTAATCATCATACGTAAGAACATTTGCGTAACCATTTGAATTTGGTTAACGTCATTGGTTGTACGTGTAATTAATGACGCTGTTCCATATTTATCAAAGGTACGTGTAGACGCATTTTCTACTTTGTTGTAAATATCCGTACGCAATTCTTTCCCTAATTTTTGTGATTCTCTGGTAGCAAAAAAAGTATTACCTACAGCTGCAATAATACTAATTAATGAAAAGCCCACCATGAACATCCCCGTTTGCCAGATATAATCAATATCACCGACTGCAACACCTTTATCAATAATATTCGAAGTAAGGGTTGGTAAATACAAATCAGCAATAACTTGAACAACCATAAAAATGACTGCCATTAATGCGGATATCCAAGAAATTCGTTTCCAAATTTTAATCATTCAGTCTTCTCCTTTCGTGCGCCATTTTTCAACCAGCTTATTTTGCTTTCAAAATTCTGATTGATTTGCTCAATGTCATAGGAACCGTCGATTAATATGCGACGATAGCCATCTGCAATTGTTGTAAAAACGGTATGCATTAATAATTGTAATAGTAAATGTAATTCATGATTGTCGCTCACCTTTAAGTTTGAGCAGTCAATCGCATCTATCAACACTTTCTGATGCTTTTTGCGTTCCATTTTTTTATCATGGCAGGATTCAGCATTCTTTTCTAGATGCGGAGCAACGCGACGGAAACCATGATAATCCATATTCGTAAAGACATTTTTGTAAAACAAGGCATGGTCGCCAATAAAAATTTCGGGCACAATACGTTTAAAATACTCTTCGAAACCTTGAAATAAATCACCGTTCGCTTGTTGAATTGATGAAACTAAGTAACGATGGCTGTCCTGTTGAACTGTTTGAAAATAGTAGTAATACAAATCTTCTTTATCTTTAAAATATTGATAAAAACTGCCTCTAGGAATTTCAGCATCCTTGATAACATTAGCAATAGACGCTTCTTTCAAAGATGTTCTGGAAAATTCTTTTTTCGCTGCATCTAAAATACGTCGTTGCTTTTCTTTGGGTAAATTAAAAAATGTCTCAGTTGGCATCTTCTTCCCCTCCTCATTATTATTTATGACACGATGTCATATGACACTGTGTCATTATACACTCAAATTGTAAACTTGCAAGAAAAAAGTTTTGAAAAAAGTATGAACAATCAACGTTCACGCACAAAATAGCGACGTTTAGGATAAAAATCTATGTTAGATAGGAATTTGTGCTACTCTGATAAAAAAAGACGAGGTGACGAAAATTATGAAAAAACAATGGGTTGATTTAGGTTATCATATCTGCAAAATTTGTTTATATATATCACTTATATTGATAGTTATTAATTTTTTCTTCCAAGAATCGGCAATAACTATGGATAGTTATAATCTGGCACTATTCATTGGTTTGCTCATCACTACCAACAGATTTTTTGAAAACAAATTTAAGTTGTGGCAAGCATTGCTCATTTATTTTGTCATCGTCTTACCGATTGACCGGTTTTTACGTTGGTGTAATCTAGAAACACTTCGTATTAATTATTCCACTTTCTTGTGGGTGCTTGCCTGCGAAGGAATCCTTGTTGGTATATTCTTTTTGATGCAGCGTTTTCTGCAAAAGAAAGAAAGCGTATAAAAAAATAACGCGTTCATCCGAATGTTGGATGAACGCGCTATTCTTTGTGAAAAATTGAAAACTATTTACCTAAATATTTTGTAAAGAACTCATCTAATTTTTCAACAGCAGGTTCTACTGCTTTTGGTTGATCATATAAATCGTAATGACTGATATCTGGCAATACCCTAATATCTTTTTCTGTTGATGCTGCACGTGTATAAACTTCAAATCCATTACGATATGAAGCAAATCCACCAACTTTATCTCCAACAAGATATTTGCATCAAAACCTAAAATTGCTGCATAGTTCGTAAATGGTACTAGGTTTGATGAGAATGGGCAGTACCCTCGATCTGTACGATAATAATCTACCGCTTCTACAAAATCAATATCTGTCATACCTGCTGCTTTTAATTCTTCTGGTGAATTTGGAATCCAGTTTACTTCCTGTACTTCTACGCCACGAGCTTCAGCTGTACGTTGTTGAGCAATTTGTTCTAACATGCCAAGTAAGTTAGCTTCTGATCCAAATGCGCCACGGAATGTTGCTCCAACATTTGCCGGTGCAATCCCAGCAACTGCTTTAATACGACGTTCTGTTTTCGCTGCATGAATCGTGTATCCACCACCTGCACAGATACCTGCCGCACCAATACGATTTTCATCTACATAATCTAATGTCACTAAATAATCAATCGCGCGACTAATATCTTCTGTACGTACTGCTGGATCCTCTGTATTACGAGGCTCACCTTCATTACGTCCTTGATAACTTGCATCAAAAGTAATTGTTACAAAACCTTTTTCTGCTAATTTTTCTGCATATAAACCAGATGTTTGTTCGCCCACACTACTAGTTGGATGAGTAACTACAATAGCTGGATATTTGTTAGAAGAATCAAAGTTTTCTGGGAAAAATAAATCTCCTACAATATTAAAGTGACGTCCTTTGAAAGTAACCGTTTCTTTTTTTGTCATATTTTTTCTCTCCTAATCTTTTAAATACACTTTAGTACTTTTGTTTACACGTGTATAATAACTTAAAAGACAGGAATATATTAATACCCACATTTTAAACAAAGAGAACTAATACTCACTTTGTAAAAATTGGTCATAAATTTTTATAAACACTTGATAGGAAGTGTTATCTTATGAAAAAAGTGTTTTTGGGGATTTTGTTGACAACTGTTGGAGTAGTTTCTGTTGGTTTATTTGCTGATGAGGTTAAGACAGATGAGGCTGTGTTTACTCAAATAGTTCTCGGCTAGACTTGGTGTTTATGATTTCTGATTTTCATCAAGTTCATTTTAAAAGACTCACATTTTCTATTTCATTGACGGAATCATGCACGTTTGCTACTAGATAATCGTTGTAATATAATTGATCAAGAAAAAAGCTCATCAATTCACTTTTTTGTAAAATATCCGGAAATTCTTAATATTTTGAACGTTCAGGCATTAATTTGCTACGGTTAGGACATTTTTGATTATAGTAAAGAGTTCTATGATATATTAGCTTTGTATCAAAAAAATATTATACGAGGAGAAGCTACGAGGAGAAGCTATATGAAAGAAAAAATGAGTAAATTGGTAAAATTTTTGGGTGCTGTATTCTTGGTGGTAGGAATAAGTCTGATTTTTGGGGATAAAGTTTTAGCAGATTCAACAGATGAAGTCACAAATGATAGCACTAATATTGTTGATTTTGATAGCCTTACAAAAAATGAACAAGATTATTTTTTATCTAAAGGATTTACAGAAAATGATATATTCTTTTCGGAAAAAGTATATCAAACCCCTGATTCATCAAATACAGGGGAAGTACAACCTTATGGAGTAAATGCATTGACTTTAACTGGAGCTACCCAGACCGTAACTAGTACTATGGGAAGAACGGAATACATTTTAGGAAGTACTAATTCTATGTTAATAAGTTTTAATATGCAACTTCGTTTGGGAAATGCTCAAACATACAATAGTGCTGTGAATGCATCTAACGTACATATATATGGTGGTGGAATGTATTATACGTATACAGGTCCAAGAAAGTATCATACAGTAAAATTAACTGCTCAGGTGTTAAAAGGTTTTGGTTATGGCACAGTTAGCTGTACGGCTGGAGGGTTGACTTTAGGTTCATGAAAATAGAATATTTTTTACCTGTGGATTGTAATTCTGATGAACTTGAAGGTTTTAAGGCTATTCATAATAATGATAACCTCAAAGAATTTTACAAAAAAAAAGAACATGAAACATTAGAAACCAAAATTTATAATTGGAGTAGAAGTGTTATACCGTTTCTAAAAGATTCTGAGGTGCTTAATACATTGCAACGAGAAGATTTAAAATGTTTACCTATAGTAAAAATAAATGGATCTATTTTTATTACACAAAGGGTCTTAAGTTTAAATGAATTAAGTGACATTTTAGACATTGGTATTAGTATACAAAAAGATTAAATTTTATAAACAGGATATGGGATTAATCAATGAATTCATAGCCTGTTTTCTAAAATTTTTTATGATTGTGAAATTACTTTCCTTGTCAACTATCCAAAATCAATATGATCCAACATTGACTTATAACAATGTATTAGCAACAATGACGTTGCTAAAATATTATGTACACAAAGATATCAATCATATGGAATGGATCTCTAAAAAAAGAGGGTCAGAAACTTTTTTAAGTTTTTGACCCTCTTTTAAAGCTCTTTGAGTAACTTAATTGTCATTTTTCTTTTTAAATGACACGTTTTTTTTCGATAAATGACACAATTCGTTTACTTAACCATTATGAGACTTATTATAGCTGTTAACATCTAAAAAAATTTAATGTATTAATTGATAAAAAAGAAAACATTGAATTATCAATGCTTTCTTTTTTGTGTTTAGCTTTGATATTGATTGAACTGAGCGCGCACACCCGTGACTTTAGTCGTGGGAGGTTCAGGATATAAGCTTCTATATTTTTACTGTATAAGAAAAACAAACAGAAACTGTCCCCAACAATTTAGGGAACAGACTCTTTTATTTATCACCACGCGTATTCTCAATTTTTTTGCACAATAATAATTTGAATATGTAGAAAAAACAGCCATTACCACAGAGTAATGACTGTTTTTCTTAAATTTCTGGTTGGGTCGTTAAGATGTACTCTTCTGCTTCTTTACTCCAAATTCCCTCTGTTTTGTCTAAAATCTTTTTTAGTTCATGTGTTTCTGGCAACTCACTTAGGTTCGTAAGTGCCATTGCCTTATGAGTATAGACTAATTTTTTCCCACCGCCAATTGTAGGTTGATTCAAAGTTGTTTCTGCTACTGAATCAAGACCTAACACATGAGTCACAATATTAGCTGCACGAATTTTCTGTTCTTCAATCAATTGGACTGCTTTTCGCATATCTTCTGTATTTCCCCCAGAGGTTCCAACATAATGCATGAAAGAATAATGAACATCATAAAAATTCACTTCGGCAAAGAAATCTTTATTTTGAGGTCCCGCAAAGAAATTTAGACAACCATCGGGATTCATTAGTTTTGAACCGTCTGTAATTGCATCTGCAGCAGGTACCATGACAAATACATCATCATAGCCTTGGTTATTGATTGCTTCTTTTAGAATTGCTACCTGATTCTCTATTTCTCGCACGTTGATATAGGTCACTGTAATACCGTCTTGACTAGGATATAGTTTAGCAGCTCGATCTAATTTATCTTGATGACGATCTGTAATGACAATGTGCTTAGGTTTAATAGGTCCGTGCAACGCATAATCAATAGCCAACAGCCCCATTGGACCAGTACCACCCATAATCAATAAATTGCCTTCAGGTTTAATTCCCATTTTGTGTTCATACGAGCCTTCTATTAAATGATAATTTGCTTCAAACGCACCAATCACACAGGATAATGGTTCAACGAGTGATCCTTCAAAATAGGTGACACCCTTATAAGGGATTAAGCAATCTTGCTCCATTACATCCTTGGAAATAACAATGTAGGTGGCATCTCCACCTGTATATGGATAGGAATAACCCGGACAATCTGGACGATCAGGCAATTGTAAATTTGCCTGAACGACATAGCGCTCACCTACTTGATAGTGATCCGCCCATTTAGCCCCCACCTCTATAATCTCCCCACAGAATTCATGACCAATAATAATTGGGTTTGTAGCAACATCATCTGGCGCTTTTTTATGGTCCGCTCCTTGATTGGCTAGTTTCCAAGTAGACATACAAATGCTATCGGTCACTACCGAAGCTAAAATCTCATCTTCTTGAATAGGAGGTAATTCAAATTCTTCTAATCGTAAATCATTTTTACCGTATAAGCGAACTGCTTTTGTTTTCATTCTAAAATCTCCTTTATGTTGCGTTGTTTAGCCTAAAATGCCAAATGCGTAACCAGCAATTCCGACAGCAAACAAAGCAAATATTAAAACAATTGGACTCACTTTTTTCTTCAATAGGCGCATCATTAATAGTGTCAAACCTAATGCTAGCAAGCCTGGTACTAAATCATCTAGAATATTTTGAACAGTAGTTACCACTTCTTGCCCATCTGGTCCCGTTGTTCTTGAGACCACTAAAGGTACGTTAATAGTGGTCCACTTAGTTACTAAAACTCCCATGATAAATAGCCCTAAAATCGTGGCACCTTCTGTTAATTTTTGTAATAAATTTCCAGATAAATCAGAAACGATATCCAATCCTTTTTTCAGTCCATAAGTTAATCCAAACCATTTCAATGCTAAACGAACGGCATTAAAAGCAATAAAAAATAATAATGGTCCCATAACGTTGCCGGTTAATGCAATCGATGCTCCTAAAGCCGCAGTAATTGGACGTAATGTTCCCCAAATTAAAGGATCCCCTACACCTGCAAGCGGCCCCATTAAACCAACTTTCAGACTATTAATCGTTCCTTCTTCAATATCTGCTCCGCCTGCTCTCGCTTCTTCCATTGCCATGGTCACACCAATAACTGGACCACACATACCTGGTGTCACATTAAAAAAAGTCAAATGACGTTTTAACGCTTCAGCCTGTTCTTCTTTTGTTTCATACACACGCTGAATTGTCGGAATCATATCCACACAAAAAGCTAAAGCATGAATTCGTTCATAGTTAAACGATGCTTGTTGAAAATTTGAATAAACAAACGTACGAATTAAGTCTTGCTTTGTAATTTTAGACTGAATTGTTACTTGGTTCGTATTTTCCATGATTTTCTCTCCTTTAGTCTTCTAGTTCATCATCTAAATCATCGTAGACATTCATAGCTGGTTGATTGACAACCGCTGCTTGTTTATTGAAATTGGGATTTAATTGGACATATAACATCGCCATAATTAAACCGATAATCCCGAATGATAATAAACTAAAATCTAAGTAACCACCTAAAACAAACCCTAGGAAGAAGAAGGGCATCAAATATTTGATACTCATCATATTCAAGACCATCGCATAACCGACAACGACAATGAAACCACCGGCGACAGCTAACCCACCTGTCACCACATCAGGTATCGCTGCTAACATGCTTTCAACCATTTCCGCACTTACAAATGCTGCAACAATCGTCGTCGGAATCGCCACACGCATTGCCTGCATTAACAATGCGCTAAAGTGAAGCAAAATAATACGTTTGAAGTTAGCTTTCTCTGCTTCTTTATCTGCCGCATGTTGAAAGGCAACTGTTAGTGTGCGAACAAATACGGTTAATACTTGTCCAGCTGCTGCAACTGGTAAGGCTACTGCAATCCCATTTTGAATACTTTGGCTTCCAACAATTACCAAAATTGTAGAAATCGTGCTAGCCAAAGCCGAATCAGGTGATTGTGCAGCGCCAATATTCATCCAGCCTAAAGCAATTAATTCGAGTGTTCCCCCGAGAATAACTCCCGTTGTCAAATCGCCTAAAATCAAGCCCATCACTGTACATGCAATAATAGGTCGATGGGTTTGAAATTCATCTAATACACTACCCATTCCAGCAATACTTGAAAATAAAAAGATTAAAATGATCTGAATCATCGATAATTCCATTGGTGTTCCTCCTTTTAAAAGCTTGCTTCTTTTAGTTTTGCTTCAAAGTCGCCTTTAGTATCCGTTGCGACAACACGCAAATCTAATTCCACACCCAACTCGGCTAATTTTCTAAATGCTATAACATCTTTTTCATCAACAGATACTGCTTTAGTCACTTGTTTCTTCCCTGTTTTGTATTGCATGCCACCGATATTGATTGATTGAATAGGTACACCCTTTTGAATTATTTCAACTACTTCAGTTGGATTCGTAAATAAATAAAAGACGGTTTCATTCGCATATTTAGGATTGTTGTACACACGAACTGCTTTATCTACATCAATAATATTTGCTTTAATTCCTGGAGGAGCTGCTTGCTTCACTAAGGTTTTACGAATTTGATCCTCAGAAACTTCTTTACTTACGACAATAATTCGTTGCGCACCTGCTTCTTTTGCCCAAACAGTGGCTACTTGACCATGAATTAAACGGTCATCAATTCTTGCTAATCGAATATGCATTATAGTTCCTCCTCGTCCTCTTCTTCAATTACAAATGTCCGTACAGTATCACACGCAATTTCTTGTAAATAATCTGCTACTGCCCGAGCATTTCGGTCTGCGTAAACGGTGGCTGTTTCTAATACCAAAGGCAAGGACATGCCCGAGATAACTTCAATTTGTTTTTCGGGATATTCCATCGCTAGTCCACAGCTCGCGTTAAATGGTGTTCCTCCAAATAAATCTGCTAAAATAATGACGGACTCGTCCGTTTGATTTAAAACCGTTTGTAATTTTTCTTTTAATGAATCAAACCCATCTTCTTTTAAAAATTCTACTGTTTGAAAATCAGCTAATTCTCCAAAAATCATTTCTGCTGAATTTTTCATTTCATTTGCTAATTTTCCATGTGCAACCAAAACGACACTTGACATTTTTTTCACCTATCCTCTCGTTTTACCACCTGCAACATTCACTGTAACTCCTGAAATATAACTTGAACGTTCAGATAAGAAATACGCAACTAAATCAGCAACTTCTGCTAACTTACCGCTACGTCCTAAAGGAATCGTACTTGTTTGACTATAGCCTGCACGTAACTCTTCAACAGTTTTTCCACGAGTATAAGCAAGAGCTTCTTCATAAGCTAACGTTCGCAAACCAGTTTCTTCCATAATTCCTGGTGCGATACCAATAACACGAATTCCTTTTTTGCCTAACTCTTTGGCCCATGAACGAGTATAACTATTTACCGCAGCTTTTGTGGCAGCATAGGCGCTTTGTCCTTCCGATCCCTCTAACCCACTTTCAGAAGACATATTAATAATTACACCATGACCTTGCGCGACTAATTTGCGTCCAACAGCTTGGCTCATTAAGTACAGTCCTTTTTGATTTACATTAATAATTTTGTCAAATAGCTTATCGTTAATTTCAAATTTGCCATTTTCAACTTGTTTTTCATCAACTAATAATGCTGGAATATTAATTCCTGCATTATTGACCACTCCGTCAATTTTTCCGAAATGATTGAGTGCTGTTGCTACCGCAGCTTCAACAGATTCTCGTGAAGTGACGTCAGTTTGTACAAATACTAAATTTTCATGCTTAAAAGCCCCTTCGCTTAAATCTGCATTCACCACATTTACTTGTAATAGACAAAGTTCCTTAACAATCGCATCACCAATCCCTGATGAACCTCCTGTGACAATTACTGTTTTCCCTTCAATATTTAACCAACTCATGCTACCTCTCCTAACATTTGTGAAATATTTTTAACATTTGTTATAACTAGATAGTAAACGTTACCAAAATAATTGTCAACACTTTTTAACATTATTGATTTAATAATCACATTTGTCAAACGATTCAAAAAAAAAGAGGACTTTTGCCTCTTTTTTCATTTTTCTTTTAAAATAGCTTCTGCTGTCTCTTGTGTTGTCACCAGTACATTCATATATTTCCCACGTAAAGCACCACGAATGGCAGAAACTTTCTCTAGTGATTCTGCTACAGCAATTCGATAATTAACTTTTTTTAATTCTTCCAGAGTAATACCGATTAGGCGCTCATCTAATTTACTAGAAATATGTTGCCCCTGAGCATTGTAAAAATGTGATATCACATCGCCCACCACTTGATCTTCCAATCCTTCTAAAATATTATCATCATAAAACAGTTTCCAACGTGTGCTGTCTTTCATTTGCGGACTACCAATTCCAAAAATAGCAATCGATAGCTTTTTCCATAATTGAACTAAGTCTTGATTAAATTGATTTGCCATTAAAGCTTCTTTTAATTCCTTTGTTTCAGGAAAGGCTGGGGAATCAATTAATACAGCCTTACTTTTTAATTTTTTAGAAGCTTCAAAAGTAATCGTATTAACATGGTATTCTCCAATTAAGCGTCCAGAAGGCCCACCGATTAGTGGAATACACATTAAATTGTTTTTCTCAGTTTCTTGCAGTTCTGCAGCAACCATCGACATTGCTTGTCCCCATGAAAAGCCAATTGTCATCTCCTCTTCTAAAATTGTTTGAAGATATTTATTTGCCGCTGCTCCTAACAACTGTAATTTTTGCTCCGATTGAACATCAATAGCCGTAGGTACGACAATTGCTTTTTTTAAACCAAACGTCTCTTCCAATTCTTTTTCTAACGAATAAGTTCCTGCTAAATCATAATTAATAGTAATCGTCACAATTCCTTCTTCTCGCGACTTTTTAAGCAAACGACTAATCGTACTACGATGAATATTTAATTCCTTTGAAATTTGACTTTGATTTTTATCTTCTTGATAATACATTTGGGCAATTTGGACTAATAATTTATCCTCCACATGTTTCATACTACATCTCCCCTTTTTCGATATTTCTTGCCCCAACAATACCATAAATCTCTCTTTTTACAAATAACGTTACTTAAAAATCAATTTTGTGATTTGTAAACATTTGCTACACGCCCTTCTTGATTTTATGTTAAACTAAAGGGCGGACCAAAAAACTTACATATGAATTTATAACTTGAGAGGAGACATCATCAATGATTACAATGGATGATATTATTCGTGAAGGACATCCTACTTTACGAAAAGTTGCTGAAGAAGTCTCTTTTCCTTTGAGTGAAGAAGATCGTCAATTAGGAAAAGATATGATGGAATTTTTAGAAAATAGCCAAGACCCAGTGAAAGCTGAAGAACTAGATTTACGTGGAGGCGTTGGATTAGCTGCGCCACAAGTCGACGTTTCTAAAAGAATGGCAGCCGTTTTAGTGCCTAGTTCTGACCCTGAACGTGAAGAACCTGATTTTCAAGCGGTATTATATAACCCAAAAATTATGAGTCATTCTGTGCAAGAAGCTTGTCTAGCAGATGGCGAAGGTTGCTTGTCTGTGGATCGTGAAGTACCTGGGTATGTTCCTCGTCCCGCACGAGTAACATTAACTTATTTTAATGAAGATGGTGAACAACAAAAAGTTCGTTTAAAAAATTATACAGCCATCGTTGTTCAACATGAAATCGACCATCTAAATGGCGTAATGTTCTATGACCACATTAATGCTAAAAATCCATTCGCCTTAAAAGAAGGCATTTTAGTGATTGAATAAACCACAAACACATAAAAATTTGTGGCTATCTGCATAGAACAGCTACACTTGTTTATAAGAAAACCTTGGGAGGATAAAAGCATCTTCCCAAGGTTTTCTTATTTTTAATTTATTTCATCGCTCTTTCAAGTATACACAAAAGATAGTTTAACAGTACTCAAACGGTACAAAAAGTCGGTTTGCTAGATTTCATCCCATAAATTACAAATTTCTCCTGTGACAAATAACGAAATAGTTTATCGTTAAAAACACAACAAAGCAACGTAAAAGCGCTTGTCCTAACAGAAATATGCATACGATTGCTGTCATGGTATACGGTGAACGTTTCAAAAAATAATTGATAGTTTTTAAACATTAAAAAACTCTCTGAAATCCAGAGAGTCTCTACTATTGATACAAATTTACAATGTAATACTATCGCTTTTAGATATTTTCATAAATAAAAGTATGGAAGCAACTGTTAGTATCATTAAAATAGTAGATAATGCTGCTGCAATGCCATAGTTACCACGTAGTACTTCTGTATAAATTGCGACAGTCATCGTTTTTGTTCGGACGTTATACAATAAAATAGAAGTCGATAATTCAGAAATCATTGTAACCCAAGACAAAATCGCACCTGAGACAATTCCTGGCATCATCATTGGAACAGTAATCTTAAAAAAGGTATTTAGACGACTGCTTCCTAAACTTTCGGCTGCTTCTTCAATACTTGGAGAAACCTGACTCAAAGAAGCAATTGACGAACGAATGGTGTAAGGCAAACGGCGAATCGCTAATGATACAATCATAATAAAAGCTGTACCTGTAATAGAAAGGAAACCTGTGCCTCCAATACCTGTATTAAATGCTGTAATAAAAGCGATACCCATGACGGTTCCAGGAACAATATATGGAATCATACTCAATGTATCAATTACTGTGGTAAAAATATTTCGCTTACGAACTGCTAAATAAGAAATAAAGATAGCAAACAATACGACAACTACTAAAGCAAGCAAAGGAATACGAATGGTATTTAAAATTGATGACCCCATTCGATTGAATGCTTCACGATAGCTATTCAGTGAATACCCAGGTACGAAGACCATTCCTGAAGTTTTCAAGAAAGAGGTATATACAAGATACATTTGAGGTAACACTGCGATAAAAATAGACCCGTAGACAAACAGATAAATAAATATACGTTGAATCGTACCCACTTTCTTTGGCTCTATTGAATGTAAAGAATTCATACTGAAGCTGTGTTTATTTGCCACATAACGCTGGATTAAAAATATAGTCAAGGCTATCATGATGGCAATAATTGCTAAAGCAGATGCAAATGCTGCATCCCCACCAACTTCGCTAATAAACTCTGTATAGACTAATACTGGGAAAGTGCGATAGCCTTCTCCAATCAACATTGGTGTTCCAAAATCAGAAAATGCTCGCATAAATACTAGGAGCGCTGCTGCTAGTAATGTTGGTGTCAGCAAAGGCAAAATAACTTTAAAAATCCGATTCAATCCTCGCGAACCCATACTCTCTGCAGCTTCTAATACTGAATTATCAATACTCTTGAATGCACCCGCTACATATAAGAAAACTAACGGAAACAACTGTAAGGTAAATACTAGCACAATACCTGTAAATCCATAAATTTCAATTTGAGGAAATCCTAAAACATTCATTAAAAATTTTGTGATGACTCCGTTACGTCCTAGTAATAAAATCCAAGAATATGCGCCAACAAACGGTGCTGACATGGATGCAATAATAATCAAAATTTGCAAAAATTTCTTCCCTTTAAATTGATACATCGAGAAAAAATAAGCCAACGATGTGCCTAAAATGACTGAAAAAATCGTTCCCGTAATCGATACTTTAAAACTATTAAGAAGTGTATCTAAGAAATAGCTACGAGAAAAAAATGCGCTAAAATGTTCTAAAGAAAAAGAATTGTCTACAAATAAAGCTTGTCCTAAAATAGTAACAATCGGATACACTAAAAAAATCAAATAAGTAATAAAAATGATAAAGGAAGAACCTGTCCATATATTAATTTTTTTACGTTCATGCATTTAGCTCTCCTCCTCTAACAGATTTCGTGAGCCATCTTCATTGAAAACATTGATTTTTTTGATATTGATAGTCAATTTTACTTTGTCTCCTGTTCCCAAATCTTCCGTAAACGTTGATTCTTCACTTACTTGAATACGTGAAGCAAAAGGAATATCCATGTAATATTCTGTATTTAATCCTAGATAGATGCTGTCAATGATGGTCGCTTCAATTTCTCCATCTTCTGTACGAACAAACTCTTCTGGACGGATGCTCACTCTTACTTTTTGATTTTCTTTTTCATTTAGTGCAGGGAACATTAATTGATAGCCATTACTAAATTGTAGGAATGCTTGTCCTTCTTGATTAATCAATTCAGCTGGGATAATATTCGTACGTCCAATGAAAGTAGCTACAAATTCATTGTATGGTCGATGGTATAACTCTTTGGGTCTACCAATCTGCTGTATTTCTCCAGAATTCATTACAGCAATCTGATCAGAAATCGCCATCGCTTCTTCTTGATCATGGGTAACATATACAGTTGTAATTCCTACTTCATGTTGAATTTCACGAATAGCTTGACGCATATCGACACGCAGTTTTGCATCCAGATTACTCAATGGTTCATCCATCAATAATACATCTGGATTAACTGCTAACGCCCGTGCTAAAGCCACTCGCTGTTGTTGACCGCCACTTAGTTGTTCTGGTTTTCGGTCTTTAAATTGATCAATTTGCATCAGTTTTAAATACTTCTCTGTGTTTTTTTCTAACGTATTCGTATCGGCTTTTTTCTGTTTTAAACCGAAAGCTACATTATCTTTTACTGATAAATGTGGAAAAATTGCATAGTTTTGGAAAACCATTCCAATATTACGACGACTGGGCTCCATGTTATTAATTCTCTTGTCACCAAAATAAAAGTCGCCTCCTTCAATTGAATTAAAACCCGCAATCATCCTTAAAAGAGTGGTTTTTCCACATCCGGAAGGTCCTAATAGTGTAAATAATGACCCTTCTGGAATGTAAACATTTAAATTGTCAATCACTGTGATATCATTATATATTTTCTTCGCATGCTCGATTCTAATCTCACTCATTCATGTCACCCCGTTATCTTGATTGTGTCTTAATAAAAATGTCATTGTAACGTTTAACTATTTCATCTTTATGTTCCACTACATAGTCATAATCTTCTGTTAAACGTACAATATCATCAATTGGTTTCATATTGTCACTAGTTTGTGCATCTTGTCGTACTGGACGGTTAGTAGTTGTTGTTCCTAAAACATCTTGAATTTCTTGAGAAATCACGAAATCAACGAATTTTTTTGCATTGTCCATATTTTCAGCATTTTTGATGACTGCGACACTTGCTGGTAAGAAAACTGTTCCTTCTTTTGGATAAACAATCTCGACATTTGCCCCATCATTCAATAGTTTCACTGTTGGATCTTCATAAGATAAGCCTACTGCCATCTCGCCATCTGCGACTGATTTGTATACATTTGATGAACTAGACGTAATTTTCCCATCGATTAAAGTAAATAAATCTTCAACGTATTGCCAAGCTTGATCGTTATCATAACCACCTTGTGCAAGTAAGATGTTCGTTAATTGAGAAAATGCGCTAGAAGAATTCGCTGGATCTGCTGTAGCAATTTTCCCTTTCAATTCATCATTCAATAAATCACTATAGCCTTCAATTTTCATTCCTTCTGTTAAATTAGGATTGATGATTAAAACACTACCATCTAAGGTATAGGGTGTAGAATATCCGGTAGTATTACGATATTCTTCAATAGCATTCTCATCTTCTGGCGAAACATATTCTTCAAATAACTCGCCATGTTGGGCATATTGTGTATGCGAACCACCAAAAATAATATCTGCGACAGGAGCATTTTTCTCACTCTCTAATTTTTTGAACAATTCACCTGTACCGGCTTGAATCAATTCGACTTTCACACCATATTTCTCTTCAAATGCAGGAACCGTAGCATTAATCAATCCTTCTGAATTTGGAGAATAAATAACTAAGGTATCACTTTCTCCATTTGTCCCATTTTCTGAATTGCCCTTCCCACAAGCTGCTAAACTCAAAAGTACCATGCTACTTACAATCAATTTGTACCATTTTTTCATTTGATAATCCCCCTATTAATTAGCTTTTTCATATCATAACTTAAATAAAGCGGTTTCAAAACAGGTCTATTCTCTTTATAATGAAGAATATTCTACTCTTTTTGCAACCGCTTCCTAAATCGGCTATTTTAGGTTATACTATAACATTGAATTTAATTCTAAAAAGGAGAATTTTATGAAATCATCATTTAAAAAAGAGCTGCAACGTGATATTACTATCCGTTTTGGCATCTTATCTATTATCGTTTCCGGTATCTTAATGGTTTTATTTGCTTCTTTGATTTTTTTCGTACAAAATTATCAATTAACAACCGAAACCAATAGCATTTCTCAAAAATATAAAGAAATAGAACGTGAAAATTTTCAAGTATTGCAATCGCTAAACAAACAACTTATTCCTTCTTTTTTGCATGGAAATCGAACAGAGCGGGAACTATTTAGTGAATATTACAGCCAAATTGCTCAAAATGAACAACGAGGTGAGTTGCTGATTACCGATAATTTAGGAGAGGTGCAATTTACTACCAATGAAAGTTGGACCTCCTCCATGGTAGCTCAAAACTATCTAAAAACCGTGATCTATTCTAATCCTTCTTTAGATAAAATGACTCGCATCACGACAGATAGTAATAAAAATCATTATCTCATCTTATTTCAAAAAATAGAGCATGAAAATCAGGTCGAAGGTTACAGTATTCTTTTTCTAAATGGCAATGATTTTATGCAACAAAATATATCAAACGGGACACAATATGTGATTGCCGATCAATACAACAATGTCTTTTCGCGTAGTTCCAATCAGTTTATCCAAAGTTCATTAGAGAAAATTGACACCCAAGCTTTGACCGCAGCAAATATTCTATTATTAGATAAACAAATTTTCTTAACTAACCAAACAGTCTTAACAGAAACGATTACCTTGTATACGTATATTCCTTTTGTCCCAATTCAACTCTTACTTATGTTGATGTTGCTATCCACTTTTATTTTAACAACAGTATTATTTAGCCAATCTTTCCGTTTAGCCAAAAAAATCGCTGAACGTAATTCTACGTCTATCGATCAATTAGTACGAGAGACCAACTTAATCACCCATGGATATAAAACGCAGATTTCTGTTAAAACAGATGACGAATTTGGTTATTTAGCCAACCAAATCAATCATATGCTGAACGAGTTGAATCACTTATATGAAAAAATGTTAACTTTAGAAAAACAATCGGTACAATTTGAACGCAAAATGTTAGAAGCCCAATTTAATCCACACTTTTTATATAACACATTAGAAACTATTCGCATAACAATCCCTATGATGCCCAAAACATCTATTCAATTAATTCATGCGTTAAATCGGGTCCTAAAGTATAGTATTAGCGAAATCAATCAAGAAACCACATTGAAACAAGATTTGTCTATTTTAGAAGATTTTCTAGAAGTAAATAGTATCCGTTTTGAAAAACTAACTTACCAAATCACGTGTGACCCCACTCTTGATTCATTAAAAATACCACGTCTTTGTTTATTACCCTTAATTGAAAATTCACTCAAGTACGGAATGAAAGTACGAAATGATTTGTTCATTCACGTGAATTGTTATCAAATAAGCGGTAAACAAATTTTTGAAATTACAGATAACGGTGTGGGATTTGAACAAGAAGCATTGAAAAACATTCAAAAACAAATTCAAAAAAAACATACGCATCATGGTTTAATCAACAGTTATCGTCGATTAGAAATGTTTTTTCATACAGTAAAACTAGATATTACACGGAAAAATGAGCAAACTATTATTCAATTCATTATTGAGGAGGACCGCAATGTATAAAGTATTAATTGTCGAAGATGAACATTTAATTCGTAAATGGTTAACGTATACTGTCGATTATCAAAGTTTAGGTTTGGTTATTATAGGTGAAGCTGAAAATGGAAAAATTGGCGAAGAAATGATTCGCCAACTAAAACCAGATATTGTACTGACTGATATCAATATGCCTGTATATGATGCCTTTACCATGTTTGAAAATACCAAAGATATCTCTTATCAAAAAATTATTCTATCTGGATACAATGACTTCCTTAATGCAAAAAAAGCCTTGCAATATGGGGTTCGTAATTTTATTACCAAACCAATTGTAGAAGAAGAACTTTATGACACATTGGTCACGCTTATTTCTGAAATGGAAGAATCCTCAAATGACGATTCTTTCTATGATGATCGTCAACTTTTACCTAAAGTTATTACCAAAAATAGTGTAGAACAAGAAATCGTGCAATGGATTCATCAACACTACGCTGAACGTTTTACCATTGCTGAATTAGCTTATGATTTAGGCTATAGTGAGAGCTATATTTATAAATGTATGAAAGAACATTTAGGAATCACCATTAATGACTACCTTAGTCGCTATCGTATTAAAATAGCCATCTATCTGATTCAAAAAGAGCACTCCATTAGAGTTTATGAACTCGCCGAAAAAGTTGGCTTCTCTGATTACAATTACTTTAACAAGGTGTTCAAAAAATATATGGGCATGACGATCACTGAATTTAAAGATACACGACTGAATCCATAGTCAAATACTTGCATTTTCCAAATCAAAAAAGTGATAGAATCCTGTCGTTTCAAGGATTCTATCACTTTTTTTGATTACTATCGGCTCAGATATATTCAAATCTTAGAAATGTTCACGTTTATTTCTTAGATCAGCGATGTTTATTTCGCGAAAATCTTGAATAATTTCATCGGCTACTAAATCTTGGACAGGGTATTCAGGATTTGCAAAGCCAATACAATACATCCCTGCAGCTTTAGCAGCTTTGCTACCATTGCGTGTGTCTTCAAAAACCAAACAGTTTTCAGGGGCAGCTCCTAATAATTCTGCGGTTCTTAAAAAGACATCTGGTGCTGGTTTAGAATGGACTACTTCTTCACTACTAACGAGTTGTGAAAAATACGATTTCAATCCAAGTTCTGTTAAATTATGTTCGATTTCTGATTTGCGAGATGACGAAGCTACGCCCAATTCAAAGCCAGCTGCAGCCAATTTTTTGACAAATTCTTGGACATGAGCAATCGCTCGAACACCATCTTGTTGCATCATTTCTTCACGACGATGATTCATTTCTTCAATATACTCATCGACAGAGCGTGGCAATTGTAATTCTTCTTTCATGGTTTGCCACATAAAATCCGCAGTTGTTCCCATAAACTGATATTGATAGGATTCTTCCTTCAAATGACCTTCCGCATGCAACATTTCTGTTTTTGAGCGCAAAAAAGTATATTCTGAATCAACTAGCACACCATCCATATCAAAAATAATAGTCGTAATCATTTAGATAGCTCCTTAATCGTTTCAACGGTAAAGTTTTCACGCCAATCATTATGGAAATCCGTTACAGCTTGTTGAATTGCAGGCATTTTAAATGCTTGAGCAAAAATATCCGGACCTGCAGTTATAGCCTGTGCCCCTCGACGACAAGCTTGGTTAACTTGAGCAATATTTTTGAAGCTAGCTGCTAAAACCTTACTTGTTGCTTTTGTTCGTGCAATTTCTTCAACTAATGCGCCAATCAAATCTGCTGCATCAATATTCAAATTTTCCATGCGATTATAATACGGCGCTAAATAATCAGCACCAGCCGCAATTGCTAAATAACCTTGAAATTCAGTATAAATCGCTGTTGCAGTAATTCGCATTCCTTGTTGTTTTAATTGCTTTATCGCTGTTAAACCCGCTTCATTTACTGGGATTTTAATATAAACTTCTTTCCCCAAATGTTCGATAATTTCATTAGCGTCACTGATAATTTCTTCCGCCGATTCACCTACTACTTGCACGTGTAAACTAGCTGAACCAATGATATCTTGAATCTCTTTTAAGTGTGCGTAAAAATCAATTTTACCTGCTTGTTTAAGAATTGTAGGATTAGAGGTTACTCCTGCTAACGGTAGAATAGCTTGATAATAACGAATTTGTTCTAAATCTACAGTGTCTAACATAAATTCCATTTTTCGTCTCCTCCATTCGAAAGTCTGGATAGAGTTCTACCCAGACTAATTTTTTATTGAATACGAATTGTACTGCTAATGCTAATTTCTGGCATTGGTTTATCTTCAACATACAATGTTCCTGGTAATTCTGGGGTTGTGGAGCCATCAAATTTAATGGTAATGTGTCCTAAACTTTCTAAATTTGATAAAACAACATCGCCCACCGAAGTAATTTGATAGTGTTGCTGATCAATCACCAATTCTTGTGTAGTAGTAATAGCACCCTCGACTGGATTAACCTCAATATTATAGCAATAATCGGCTAATGTCTCTGGGGCATCTTTACCAAATAAAATCACCATTTTCTCTTCTTTAAATAATTCTGCTTCTGGTCCAATGGAAAGAACCGTGGTAGTAAATACTGACATTACTTCTCCTCCTAAAAAACGAAATTAACTGTACAAACCAAAACTTGCTAACCATGCAACGACAACACGTGGTACTCCGTTTAAGAAACGAGAGTATAAAACAGCTGGCACACCAACTTCAACTGTTTCTGCTTCAGCTTCTTCTAATCCCAAACCAACAGGGATAAAGTCACAAGCATTTTGAGTATTAATCGCAAACAATGCAGGTAAAGCTAGCTGTGGTGGAATATTGCCTTTACCGATTTCCACACCAATTAAGGTTCCGATAACTTGGCTGATAACTGCTCCAGGGCCTAATAAAGGGGATAAAAATGGCAAGGAACACACAAAACCAATAATAATCAATCCAAGCACATTGCCAGCTAATGGTGCCATAATATTAGCAAAGAAGTTCCCAATTCCTGAGCCTTGAATTACTCCAATCAATAGTGATACAAAGGCCATAAATGGAATAACCGTGTGAATCATGGTCTGAACACCTTCGCGGGCTGATTGATTAAAGGTTGCAACAACTTTCCCTGCACCCATCCCTATTTTAGCAATGAAGTTTTGTTGTTCAGCTTTTTGTTCAGTAATTTTTTTACTTGTATCATATTTAAATTCACGTTTTGGCTCTGTTTCAGTCGCTGATACAGTCTGTGTTTGTTCTTCTGTTGCTAATGAAATTTGCGCATTACTAACCGCTGATACATAAATATCTTCATTGATATATTGTGCTAAAGGACCACTCTTTCCAGTTGGCACAATATTAATCGTTGGAATTCCTTTTTTAGGATAAATCCCACAACGTAATGTACCTCCACAATCAATAATGGCTAAAGCGATTTCATCATCAGGAATAGAAGTTTTGAATCCATTAACAGCTTCCATTCCAGTTAATTCAACAATTTTATCCACAATAGCTGGTTTTTCACCACCACCAGTGATATAAATAAATTTATGTTTTGCTTCTGTCGGTGTAATTACCAAAGGACCACCGTATCCTCCATTACCTTTTACTACTCGAATACTATTATAAGCCATTTTCCTTACCCCTTTCTAGTCTAATGTCGCTTTTACTGTTTTGCTAAGCGTAATTCCTTGCTGTTTGCATACATAAGCTGTGGTAAAGTCAGTTACCCAACCACCGATAAAGTTCATTACAATCCCAACAAACATATAACGGATTGCTAATTCCATCGAATTTAAGCCTAAGGTCGTAATACCTTGTGCAATCCCTAACCAAACAAATAATTCTCCAGGATTGATATGCGGGAAAACACCATTACTCGTATGACAGAATTGAGCTTGTGCGGCATAATAACTTGGTTTATAGTACTCTGGTAAAAAGCGTGCCATCGTAAATGACATCGGATTTCCTAACATAAATGCAGATAAAAATGGTAAAACAAGATAACGCGTGAATGGATTTTTGGCTGAAAGTTTGGCAACCTTTGTCACACGTTCTTCTCCTAAAAAGGCAATTAAGGTGTTCATTGCTACCATTAACATTAAAACAACAGGTACAATGCCTGTCATCCATGAAATAAATGTCTCCGCCCCTGTTTGAAACAGACTCATAAACCCTTCCGCAAATTTAGTAATATACTCCATTACTCAACACTCCTTTTCATTTTTGATTGAATTTGATTTTTCCATAATTGTAACTGGATTTTTGTTCCAGCTAATGGTGATAACGGTTGTTCCTCTTGATAATTCCCCATTTCAACTCGTAAATAAATTTCACGGGCATTCTCCATCGCTTGCTGAATAAGTTTATTTTCTTGACGAACCAGAGGATGGTATTTATCCATATAATGAATGTCTTCACCGATATATGCAGATAACTCATGAAATTTTGCTAATACAGTCACCCCTTGCATTTTACGCGCATCTAAAATTTCACCCTTTTTATTGACTGCAAAAAGGACAATTGTTCCTGCCTTAACTTTGCCAGCTCGTCGACCAATCGCAACTTTTCCTTTTCGTCGTAACTCTTGATACGTTTGATTAAAATGTTTGATTTGTTTCATGCCTAGCACTACTTGTAATAAATACGCACCGATTACGAATGTACCAAATATATAGATAAAACTCATGCAATAATCCCCTTTCTTCTCATCCAATTTTGCAAGGATGGTAAATCTCTTTGTTGGCAAAGCTCCTGACGCAACGTGGCATCGCCCGCCACAGCAAACAATTGATCATATAATTGCAATAATTCTCTTTCTTTACTCATCGTTAATTGCTCTGGAATCCCCAGTAACAAAACGATATCAACATTTCCTGAGGTCGTTTCGAATGTCTCAGGAAAGACGCCCACTGATAAAATAATTTGTGAAGACGCTTGGTTTATCGTGTGTGGAAACGCAATGCCTGACTCAAATACCGTTGAATGCTGCGCTTCTCGTTCAAAAATCCGCTGTGAAAATGCTTCATCCACCAATTCATCCTTTTTCAGTGGATCAATCATTTTTGATAAATTCGTTTCATAGGAATGATTCATCGATAATAATTGAAACCGCAGATGGAGTTGTTGGATGCTTGCTGCGCGAACTTTTTCTGCCCGCTGCCATTCTTTTCGTAACCAGGTATCATTGAATAAGTTCGTTAATTGGATAACTGGTGTATGGACATCCACATTTTTTAATGGAATGGTTGTAAAGATTGCAAAATATTGGTTCAAATCACTTTTCTCATACATTTCTTCTGAAAAATGGGTAATACGCACTTCTGGACCTAAAACGCGCTCTAATTGACGACGGATAATTAAAGCCGTTCCTTTGCCGCTACTGCAAACAACGGCAATTTCTTTTTTATTTTTATCGTTAGGTTGTCGACGTAATGCTAGTTCAAAATAAAAAGTTAAATAACTACACTCCACAGCTGGTACTTCTCGATGCAAGGATTCGCCTAATGCTTGTAATCCGACTTTCGCTAACTCATAAGCAAACGGATACTGTTTCTCAATTTCCCCATAAAACAAATCTTGTAATTCCACCCGAAAGACTAAACGATTAATCATATACATCAGATGTTCTTTCATTTCATAAAAAAGTCGATCTTCTTCAATATCCACTACTAATACCTGATGAATTTTTTGAAGCATGAGGCAAAAATAATTTTTTAATTGCTCCTCATTGGCTACGTTTTTTTCTCGCAAATCAGTGGCACTCATATTAAACGGAAAGGCAATAAAAGCTTGCTCTAATTGACTTAGCGTGACGTTATATGTTACTTCTAAATGATAGATTAGCTGCTCAATCCGTTCATGATGTTGGACATCATTAGTGTACGATTCAGGTAAAGTGGCTAGTAAGTTGCCACTCAACACACGTTGTAAAACAATCGAAACGACTTTTTGCAATAACTGACCATGACTCTTAATCATTCCTGAAGTTTGGGTCATTTCTTGAAGTAACTTTTTGGTTTCTTCTGTTAAGAACGTTTCTGCAAAATATTCTTGAACATAATAGATATGCAACAACCGTAATTCGAATTCGTCACCGACAATTTGCATGCCTCGATTGGGTGTCCCGTTGACTGTCACTGCAAAGGATTCAATACGACGTTTCATACTACGAATGTCTTTCACAACTGTTCCTCGACTCACACCAAGTTCTTCTGATAAATCATCCATCAAAACAAAATCATCGGCTTCAATTAAACGTTGAATAATAAAAGCCACACGCTTACTGGATGAATTAAAATCGCTTTGCTTTTTCAAACTGCCCGCCATGATAACGTCAAATTGGTCATAGTGTTGAATTTCAATATGAAATTCATTATTTTTTTGTACAATCATCGCAATATCTAATAATTCTTCGTTCAGCGTTTCAATACTTTTTCGTACTGTTTGTGGACTCATTGCCAGCTGTTTCTGTAATTCTGTTAGACTCATTTCTTTGTGGGTTACTAGCAATTGTAAAATTTGATACCATCGATTTACTAGTGTCATTGGTCCCCCCCACTTCTATCCTCTAGTTTTACCTCCAGCTACATTGGTAGTGACACCTGTAATATAGCTTGCTCGGTCGGATAAATAATAACATACTAGATCAGCAACCTCATGTAATTTACCGCTACGTCCCAATGGAATCGTACTTGTTTTAGCATATCCTGCACGTAACTCGTCTACCGTAATTCCGCGAGTGTAGGCTAATGCCTCTTCATACGCCAATGTTCGTAAACCGGTCTCTTCCATGATTCCAGGCGCAATTCCTACGACACGTACGTTTGATTTGCCTAATTCTTTTGCCCAGGAACGAGTATAACTATTAACCGCCGCTTTTGTAGCAGCATACGCGCTTTGTCCCTCAGAACCTTCTAAACCAGATTCAGAAGACATGTTTATAATAACACCTGCTTGTTTTTCTACTAAGACACGACCGACTGCTTGACTCATCAAATATAATCCTTTTTGATTAATCGCAATAATTTTATCAAACACAGCGTCTGATAATTCATATTGTCCATGCGCTACTTTTTTATCTACTAACAAACGAGGAATATTAATCCCCGCATTGTTGACCAAGCCATCAATCGTGCCAAAACGTTCCAATACTTTTGCAACACCTGCTTCAACTGCTTCACGAGAAGTCACATCAACTTTCACAAATAATAGTTGCTCATTGTTTAAATCCGAATCTGCAATGTCAAAGTTTGCAACATTGACATTTTGTGCCAATAAGCTTTCAACAATGCTTTTCCCAATACCTGAAGATCCTCCTGTTACAATGACTGTTTTTCCGCTAATGTTTAACCAATCTGTCATGTGTTTCACTCCTATCTGTTGTTTACGCTTTCAGTATAGTAGGATTTGTGAAAAAATTAAGACAGACTTTTTTTAGGTGTTGAAAAAAAATCTGTACTAATTCAATAACAAAAAAAATAAGAGTCTTCCAAATGGAAGACTCTTAAGAGAAATTTCATTAGTTTCCTTTAGCTAAACTTGCTTGATGATCGACTTTGATTTTTTCTAACAATTCAGGTTCTTCAATCAAATCTAATGCTGTTTTGGCTAATAATTCTGCTGCGATTGCAATTGAATTCAAGCCTTTTTCACTACGAGACGCTGCTTTAAATTCAATTGAATGACCAGCAATGTAGTCGTCAGAAATTGAAACAGTTGGTTGAATGGTAGGAATGACTTGACTCACATTCCCAACATCTGATGAACCAAAACTTGCACGGACAGCGTCATCAATTTCATCTGCCGGGACACCCGCTACTTGTGCATGACTAAAGAAAATATCATCAAATGATGGTGTAATGACAATATCATCTACCGAATTTTGGAATAAACCAAATTCATAGGTAGCTCCTGTTGATAAAGCCGCTGCTTTTACGATATTTTCGACTTTTGCATACACATCATTTAATGTGGCACGATTGGCAGCACGTAAATAAAAACGTCCAGCTGCATATTCTGGAATAACGTTAGCAGCCACGCCACCATCCGTAATAATTCCATGAATATTCACATCTTTTGGCAAGTACAAACGCAAGCCGTTAATGCCATTGAAGACTTGTAACAATGCCTCTAACGCACTAATTCCTTTTTCAGGTGCGCCAGCAGCATGTGAGGCTACACCGTAGAATTTAATGTCTACTGGATCGTTTGCTAAACCATGAGTTGTTTTTGAATAGCGATGCGCAGGATGCACACATAATGCTGCATCCACATCTTCAAAGAAACCTTCACGAACAAAACTGCCTTTCGCCGAACCATTTTCGCCGCCTTCTTCACCAGGTGTTCCATAGACACGAATTTCGCCACCAACTTCATCTACAACTTGTTTTAATGCACTTGCAGCTAATACCGAATACGTACCAAATAAGTTGTGGCCACACGCATGACCAATACCTGGTAGTGCATCATATTCTGCGAGAAATGCCAATGTTGGCCCAGCTTTTTCTGCTTTATAACGGGCATCAAAACCAGTGTGATGTCCAGCAACATCTTTTTTAACCTCAAAACCTTCTTTTTTCAATTGAGCAATCAATGCATCGGATGAATAAACTTCATAGTTACTTACTTCTGGATGTTCATGAATATCCACCGCTACATCTTTATATTCAGGCAAACGTTCTTGAATAAACGCTTTGATTGTCGCATATTTTTCTTCTCTTGCTGTCATATAGTAATCCTCCTAAGTAGACTAGTTCCTTTTTTATTTTGTACCAAATGTTTCCCAAGCTGGAATGCTTGAACCTTTTGATGTTTCTTCAATAACTTTGGCTGTTTCTTCGGTTTGATAAGCTGCAACCACTTTTTTGTACACGTCATTGTCAGCATCTTCTTCACGTGTCGCAATGATATTTACGTATGGACGTGACGTGTCATCTACTGGCTCTAAGTAGATCGCATCTTCGGATGGAATGAAACCAGCGTCTACGGCCATTCCGCTATTGATTACTGAAATATCAACATCTTGTAATGCTCGTGCTGTTTGTGACGCTTCTAATTCAGTAATATCTAAGTTTTTCGAATTTTCAGTAATGTCGGAAACTGTTGGAGCTTGTTTGGCTGCTTCATCCACTTTGATTAAACCTGCTGTTTGTAGTAATAACAATGCACGTCCACCATTCGTTACATCATTTGGAATCGCAACTTTCGCACCATCTTTTAATTCAGTAATATCTTCAATTTTTTCAGAGTAAATACCCAATGGTGCATTCACTGTATTTCCAATTGAAACTAAGTTTGTTCCATGTTCTGCATTGAAATTATCTAAGAAATATTGATGTTGGAAAGAGTTCAAATCAATATCACCATTGGCTAATGCCGTATTTGGTTGACTATATTCCGTAAATTGAACATACTCTAAATTAATTCCTTCATCTTTCAAACGATCTTTCACGCTATCCCAAACATCAGTATCCGCGCCGATTAAACCTAATTTAACTGTCACTTCTTCTTGTTTAGTACTTTCACTGCTCGCACTTTCTTCGGTACTTGCTGGACTACTACATCCTGCTGCAAATGCTAATACTGCTAAAGCTGCTGTTGTTAATTTCAACCATTTCTTCATTTGAATTCCCCCATTTTATCAATTAATGACTAATTTTTTTAATAATCCAATTACTTACTGCTTGGCTGATGAACACTAGAATTAAGATGATAATCATCGCAACCCAGGTAACATCTGTTTGAAAACGATTGTATCCACGCGTAACGGCTAAGCTTCCTAGACCACCAGCTCCAACCGCTCCGGCCATCGCTGTTAAACCAATTACGTTGATAATTGTTAATGCTGATACACGAATAATTCCTGGTAGACCTTCCAATAAATAAACTCGGAAGATAATACCTATTGGACTCGTCCCCATCGCTTCTGCTGCCTCAATGACCCCAGGATCAACTTCTAATAAAGCAATCTCCACTTGACGAGCAAAAAATGGTACGACTCCGACAATCAATGGTACTAATGCGGCAGTTGCGCCAATGGATGTTCCCACAATCAAGCGAGTTACTCCTACTAATAAAGAGAGCAAAATGATAAATGGAATTGAACGAACAATATTGACAATTTTATCTAAAACATTAAAGATAAATAGATTTTCTAAAATTCCCCCTTGACGCGTCACCACTAAAATAACCCCAAAGAAAATACCTAGTACACCTGAAACGATTGAAGTAAAAAATGACATGTATAACGTATCAATTGTTGCTTGGACAAATTCATTAGGAATTTGAATCACATTTGGTAAATATTTTTCTAATAAAGCTTGCATCCTAGATACCTCCCCTTACAGTTGCTGTATGTTCTTCTGCTTTTTTCAAAATATTAACTGTTACGCCCTCTGAAATTAAGAAATCAAACGCTTTGTATCGTTGTTCTAAATCACCAGCTAACGTGACAACTAAGCTTCCAAGTGGCACATCTTGAATAATTTCAACATTTCCATATAGAATATTTGTAGTCAATTGATAATCACGGAATAATTTCGCAATTAATGGTTCACTAGTTGAGTCTCCTACATAAGATAGTTCAACTAACCATTCATTTTCTTCTAAGTGAGAGAAACTTTCACTACTTAAAATGGTTTCTAACGCTTGATCGATATGTGTTGCTGTACGAATAAAGTCCTTCGTCAGTGGTTTTTGTGGACTGCTGAAAATTTGAACACTATCGCCTTGCTCAATTACTTCACCGTCTTCCATGACAGCAACTTTATTACAAATTTCTTTTACCACTTGCATTTCATGGGTAATTAAGACAATAGTTAACCCTAATTTTTTATTTAATTCTCGTAACAAAGCTAAAATTTGTAAGGTTGTTTTTGGATCCAAAGCACTAGTTGCTTCATCACAAAGTAAAATTTCTGGATCATTGGCTAACGCTCTGGCAATCGCCACCCGTTGTTTTTGTCCCCCAGATAATTGACTTGGGTAAGCATCCACTTTATCTGACAAGCCGACTAATTCAAGTAGTTCCGTTACTTTTTGACGACGTTCCTGTTTCGTTTTTCCTGAATACTTCAAAGAGAAATCAACGTTGTCAAAAATGGAGCGGCTTTTCATTAGGTTAAAGTGCTGGAAAATCATACCAATTGATTTTCTTTTTGCACGCAATTCTTTGGCTGTTAATTTAGTAAATTCCGTCCCATTAATTTCCACTAGTCCACTTGTTGGACGTTGCAGTAAATTAATAACACGTACTAATGTACTTTTGCCGGCACCAGAATAACCAACTATGCCGTAAACATCCCCTTTATCTACATGTAAATTAACATTTTTAACTGCATGAATTTCACGATTTCCTTGCGTAAAGGTTACAGAAATATCTTTTAAATCAATCATTATTTTTCCTCCTATTTTCCTCGATTTCTTGATGGTCGCCTCTGATATAAAAAAAGCATCCTCAAGAAAATAACGCTATTGTTTATTTTCTTGAGGACGCTTTTTTGCGTGGTACCACCTCAGTTTTAGCTGAATACTCAGCTTCTCTGTAAGTATAGCATGACTATACTCGTGCAATGTAACGGTTGCTCCGTCAATTCCTTACAAACGGTTATTTGCTCGACATTGAATACTCGATGGCCATTTTCAAAAATGATCTCTTTGCTTCTTTTCAGCTACCGAAGCTCTCTGATTAAAGTTATCTGCTTTTTTACTTACCATGTCTTTGTATAAAGTGTATAAAAAAAGTCCTTTTACTAGTTAAACTAGCAAAAGGACGAATAAATCGTGTTACCACCTTTGTTCGGAAGTTGCCTTCCCTCAATCCAACATTTCTATTTAGAAAAATTGGTGTTCCTTTTAACGGTAGAACGCTCCGAGAATACCTACCTATCGATATTCTTTCCTCCAAGGCCATTTTCAACTCTTCTGAACTTGACTCTTTTCACCAACCAGAGTCTCTCTACAAAGCATCCAAGTTTACTTTCCTTCTCATAAGAAATGTTTATATTTATTACTTGATGTGATTAATTTACAGTATCCAAAAGCAAATGTCAACAGCCGTGATTCATTTTTTTACTGTTGATACAAGATTCCTTTTTCAGCAAGTGCCTTTTTGATATCTTCGAACATTTCTTCATTTTTATAACGAATTGTATGCAAATGAATCCCACTCGTTAATTTTGAAAGCAAACTAGCATTTGTTTTTTTATAATTTTTCATGAATATTTCGACATCTTGTTGGCTGCTAATTTGTAACTGTCCGACTAGTTCTCCATATAATTCATGTTCGACAATCACATCTAGAACTTCGCCACCAAGCGCCACAATCGTTTCTAGCTCTTCTTGTGTCTGTTCTTCATTATGCTGTACCGCAATCTTGCTTTCTTTCGCGTGATTTATTTTCTCTCTTTTATATCCACGAGCAGTAGCAATAATTTCTTCACCCGCTGCGCGTAATAACGCAATATCTCCTACGATAATTTGACGACTCACACCGAATTCTTTAGCGAAACGACTCGCACTGATTGGTTGGGTGCTTTGCGCCAATTGTTCTAGAATAAGCTGACGGCGTTTCGTTCCTTCCATCTCTATTCCTCCAATTGACGATTTTGATATGTTCGCGAATGTTTCATGACATCTTTAAACGTCTCAACAATCGTATCTGCGTAATCTTGATTCTCTACATACTCGCGCACTTGTTCTAACACCCGTTCTTCACGTGAATTGTCCAATACAGATGTTTTTGTTTCTTTTTTAATATGGGCAATTTCTGCGACAACATTCATGCGCTCTTCTAATAATTGCGCGATTTGTTTATCAATGCGATCAATTTTTTGACGTTCTTTTGCTAAAGGTGTCAGCGTGTTTGGTTCTAATTCAATTTCTTTAATCACACGTGCTGGATTTCCTGCAATGACGACATTATCTGGAAATGATTTGGTCACAACACTCCCCGCACCAACCACGACATTATCACCTAATGTTACTCCTGGAATAATAACCGAACTTCCACCAATCCAAACATTGTCACCAATCGTAATCGGTGAACCATCTTCTAATCCACTGTTGCGCTTCACAGGATGTAAGGGATGTGAAGCTGTATATAATTGTACATTTGGTGCAAACATACAGTTATCACCAATTCGAATCGGACAAATATCTAACATCACACAATCATAATTGGCATAGAAGTTTTTCCCAACAAAAATATTATATCCATAATCAAAACGTAAATTGGGTTCTACGTATGCACGATTAGCGACGTGACCAAATGTTTCTTTTAACAATTGTCCGCGAATTTCTGAATCCACTTCTTGATTAATCAAGCGCATTTGTTCTCTTGCAAATTTGCGATCAGCTGCTAATTCTGGATCACCTGAAAAATACAATTCTCCGGCAATCATTTTTTCTTTTTCACTACGAAACGTCATTCTAGTTCCTCCTATAATTAAAGTTCAGCAAAAACGTGACTCGCATCTTCTTGTAATAAATGATGCGAAATCGGTAAATAAATCTCCGTTTGATTAATGACTAAACAATCAGCCGAAGCTTTTTTATAATGAATCAAATCGCAAAATGGGTGCACCTGAAAAGACGTCCCTACAATCACCAATAAATCTGCTTGAGCGACAGCTTGCATCGCCTTTTGCACTATCGTTTCTTGAAACCCCTCACCGTACAATACAACATTTGGACGAATTTGACCGCCACACACTGCATGACAATCTGATTGAATATACGACTGCCAAGCCACTGCTTCTCCACATTTATGACAAGTACAAGCATATAACGTGCCATGAAAATTCGTACAGTGTGGCGTCCCCGCCTTTTCGTGAAGACCGTCGATATTTTGCGTTACCACATGTACGTCTTTTTCGTTAGATAGCATCGCAATCTTCTGGTGAATGATATTCGGTTTAGCAGTCGGATGATACAACTGCATAACAAAATCGTAAAATTTTTGTGGTTCATTTTCCAGACATTCACGACTTAGTAAATACTCTGGTGCGTCCATTCCTTGATAAACACCTTTCAACGAACGATAGTCAGGAATACCTGAGGGTGTTGAAATACCCGCACCTGTTAAAAAAGTCAGTGAGCGAGCATCTAGAATTTGTTTTTTTGCTTCTTGACGGCTGCAATAATTCACGTTTATCACCTCGTAACATATTATACGTGTATTATGCGTATAAAAAAACTTTTTCAGTTAATTCTAGTGCTTTTTTTCGAAAAAGTATCCTGCTACTGAATTTTTAGTTAGGATTTATTTTTCACATTTTTTCACAAATTCCACAATTATTTGCGATTTTTTCATGACACTCTTGTAAAAACGTGCTAAAATAAAACGTGATTGTATAAAGAAAAAGTGAGGTGAAAATGACATGTTAGCATCTATTATTTATTGGGCGATTATTTTTGTTTGTATTGCTTGGGCTATTTTAAGTGTATGGTTTTCAATTTTTTACCTATCTCGCAAAGAAAATGGAAACCTATGGGCGTTTGCATTCTTTAATGTAGTTGTGGCGATTATTCAAGCAGTTTCATTAGTGATTTATCGTACATGGGGCTTTGGCGTGACTCAATACTCAAGTTTAATTTATTTAGTTTTAGCTGTTTTGCTTGGCTTAACTGTAATTCAAGCAGTTCTTGGACGGGAACCAAAACTAAAAGCGGCTTAAGCTTTTAGTTGACAAATCGTGTGATTTCTTCTAGAATTTTCCAAGAATCAAAATTGAATACGAGATACCTTCAACGAGGTAGAGGTCGCGAGGTTCATTAACTCTGTGGAGTGAAGCAACACATAGAAACAGAACTAGGGAACATCGCCGAAACAGTCTTTTTTTGCTTAAAAGAACTGTTGGGTCGCAAGTGAATAATTTGCGAACTGTCTTAGCAACAGCTAAGATGCGCTATGTTTTTGTGAGAAGTTTGTTGACAAAATAGTCCAACAGCCGTTTTCCAATAATGGAGTGCGGCTGTTTTTTATTTTTCGTTGGCGTGCTCGTAAAAAAGAAAAGAGGATTTATTATGAAAAAGAAAGCAACCTTACTTGTCTTATTTTCATTTATAGCAACGTTATTTTTGGGAATAACACCAACAAGTTTTGCCGATGACGAAGATACTTTCCGTGTTGGAATGGAAGCAGCGTATGCGCCATTTAACTGGACGCAAACAACAGATGCACACGGTGCTGTACCTAAAAGTGGCGAAAAAAATACATACGTCGGTGGGTACGACGTTGAAATTGCCAAACGAATTGCTGACGGATTAGGAAAAAAATTAGAAGTTGTGGCTATTCAATGGGATGGTCTCGTACCTGCATTAAACTCCAATAAAATTGATGCCATCGTGGCAGGGATGTCACCTACCGAGGAACGTCGTAAAGAAATTTCTTTTACCGATCCCTATTATGAATCACATTTAGTTGTGGTGGTTCAAAAAGATGGCAAATATGCCGATGCGCAAAGTTTAACTGATTTAGAAGGCGCCAAAGTAACTGCACAATTAAATACTTTTCATTATAGTGTAATTGACCAAATTCCTGGCGTTGAAAAACAACAAGCCCAACAAAACTTTTCAGCTATGCGTGTGGCGTTGTCTTCCGGAGTCATTGATGGTTATGTCAGTGAACGTCCAGAAGGTGTCACTGCAGCTAACGTAAATAAAAACTTTAAAATGCTTGAGTTTTCTGAAGAGCAAGGATTCCAAACAAATCCAGAAGATGTTCAAGTAGCGGTGGGGATGCGCAAAAATGATGAAATGATTGCTAAAGTCAATGAAGTCTTAGCAACGATTTCTCAAGACGAGCGCAATAAAATCATGGATGATGCGGTAGCAAATCAACCTTCCGCCTCAGATGAAGAAGAGTTAGGTCTTGTTCAAGTTTTTAAAAATATTATTACGCAATATGGTGGATTATTCTTGCGTGGTGCAGGAGTCACCGTCTTTATTGCGATTTTCTCAACCATTGCCGGTACTTTAATTGGTTTATTAGTCGGTGTTTTCCGTACGTTACCTGAATCAGATAATCCTGTTGCACGTTTCTGCCAAAAAATTATCAACTGGATTTTAACAATCTATATTGAAGTTTTCCGTGGCACACCAATGATGGTGCAAGCAATGGTTATCTTCTATGGTTTAGCACTGGCTTTTCAAATTGACTTAAATCGTACGATTGCTGCCTTACTAATTGTTTCTATTAATACAGGAGCATACATGTCTGAAATCGTGCGTGGCGGAATTTTCGCTGTTGATAAAGGACAATTCGAAGCTGCACAAGCAATTGGGATGACACATCGTCAAACCATGACCAAAGTTGTATTGCCACAAGTTATCCGTAACATTTTACCTGCTATCGGAAATGAAACAGTCATTAACATTAAAGATACCGCTGTTTTAAGTGTTATCAGTGTAGGGGATTTGTTCTATCAAGGATCTGCTGCTGCCGGAACTAATTTATTGTTCTTCCAAACATTTACCATTATCGGTGCCATTTACCTTGTCTTAACCATTACTGCCACTCGTCTACTGCGCTTAATGGAGAAGAGAATGGACGGTCCTTCTGCGTATGTTCGTTTAGAAGAAACTGAAGAAAGCAAACAATAAGGAGGAACCAATATGTCAGCAATTATCGAAATTAATCATTTAAAGAAAAGCTTTGGCTCAAATGAAGTATTAAAAGATATTAATGCAACTGTCAATAAAGGCGAAGTGTTAACCATCATTGGTTCTTCTGGATCAGGAAAATCAACATTATTGCGTTGCATCAACTTATTAGAAAAACCAACAAGTGGTGAAATTTTATATAAAGGTGAAAATGTCTTAGCAAAAGGCTACAGTTTATCAAAATACCGAACACATTTAGGGATGGTTTTCCAGTCATTCAATTTATTTAATAATATGGATGTTTTAGAAAATTGTGTAACAGGACAAGTAACTGTCTTAAAACGTAATCGTGAAGAAGCAAAACAAATTGCTTTAGAAAACTTAAAAAAAGTCGGCATGGACCGTTTTGTTTCAGCTAAACCTGCCCAACTATCTGGTGGACAAAAACAACGCGTTGCCATCGCTCGTGCCTTATCAATGAACCCCGATGTCATGCTTTTTGATGAACCAACGTCTGCACTTGACCCAGAAATGGTCGGTGAAGTATTAAAAACCATGAAAGATTTAGCAGAAACTGGGTTAACAATGGTTATCGTTACCCACGAAATGGGCTTTGCCAAAGAAGTTTCTGACCGTGTTATTTTCATGGACAAAGGAGTGATTGCCGAAGAAGGTACTCCTGAAGATATTTTTGTTCATCCAAAAGAAGTACGTACCAAGGAGTTTTTACATCGTGTATTAAACGATTAACCCCGTCTATTGTAAAGCATTATAGAAAAATTCAAGCTATTACAGATTCTCTACTGATAGCTTGAATTTTTTGTCTTGTTTTTATGTAGAAGATACTTTCTTCTTTTCATGAGTATTTACTGAAAAAATAATAATATGAATTGCTATTTCGGATATAGTTTGTTACTTTGAGGACAGCAATTTTTTAGTATTTTTAGAAAGTGAGTTTGTTATGGAAAAAAAATTAATATTCAAAGATTATCTTTATATTGGTTCCATGTTATTTGGATTATTTTTTGGAGCAGGTAACTTAATTTTTCCTGTTCATATGGGACAAGAAGCAGGGGCAAATGTTTTTGCTGCAAATTTAGGATTTTTAGTAACAGGAATTGGCTTACCTTTTTTAGGTGTGATTGCTATTGGGAGTTCCCAAAGCAATGGATTATTTGATTTAGCATCAAAAATTAATAAGAAATATGCCTTTATTTTTACCATTTTACTTTATTTAGTTATCGGTCCCTTTTTCGCGCTTCCTCGTTTAGCCACCACTTCTTTTGAAATCGGGCTAGCTCCTTTTATACCTGAAAAGCAAATAACAATGGTGTTAGCTTTATTCAGTCTATTGTTTTTCTTTACTGCGTGGTGGTTTGCGCGTAAACCGTCAAAATTATTGGACTATATTGGAAAATTTTTAAATCCATTGTTCTTACTTTTATTAGGAATTTTATTATTGATGGCCTTTATTAAGCCAATGGGGGCGATTAATAGTGCACCAGTTCAAGTAGCTTATGAATCAAACGCATTCTTTAAAGGCTTTGTGGAAGGTTACAATACGCTTGACGCCTTAGCCTCTTTAGCATTTGGAATTATTATTGTCACTACCATTCGTCATCGTGGAATCACTCGACCTGCAACCATTGCAATTGATACGATTAAATCGGGTGCTATCAGCATTGTATTAATGGGTGTTATTTATAGTCTTTTGTCTTATATGGGAACAATGAGTTTAGGGACCTTTGAACTAAGTCAAAATGGCGGTATTGCGCTCGCACAAATTGCTCAACATTATTTAGGAACGTTTGGTAGCATTGTATTAGCTTTAATTGTTATTATTGCTTGCTTAAAAACAGCGATTGGCCTCATCTCGGCCTTCTCAGAAACTTTTATTGAACTGTTTCCCAAACAAAACTATCTCTTTTTTGCTACTAGCGTCAGTTTAATGGCCTGTTTATTTGCAAATATTGGTTTAACAAAAATCATTGAATTTTCTACACCAGTCTTGATGTTTTTATATCCATTAGCGATGACGTTAATTTTATTAGCAATTATCGGCCCACTATTTAAGCATGATTCACGTGTCTATCAAATGACCACTTATTTTACGTTAATCGCTTCAATTATCGATGGCTTAAATGCTAGTCCAAAATTTTTAGCTAACACGAGTTTTGCCCAATGGATGATCCATTTAGGCGAAGAATATCTTCCTTTGTTCGCCATTGGCATGGGATGGGTCTTACCTGCTTTCATTGGTTTTGTCATTGGGATGATTTGGTACTTGGTTGGTCGAAAATAGTTATTTTCGCGGATTTTTAATAACTTTAAAACACTTTTATCACAAATAATTCACATTTATTATTTATAGTATATGTATACCAACAAACAACCCTAACTAACACTTTTTCATTTTTAACTCCTTGCCTGCCAGCTACCCACTGGCAGGCTCTTTTTTTTACTTTTTTTGTTGTTTTAGTAATTTAACTAAAACGAAATATTTTCATCACACTTTTTTCACATCTCTTCTTTATAGTATAAGCATACCAACAAACAACCCTAAAACACTTTTTCATTTTTACTCCTTGCCCGTCAGCCCCCACTGACGGGCACTTTTTTATTTTAAGCAAAAGAGCGTTCACTTTTAAAAATCAGTGAACGCTCTTTTTTTGTGGAATTAATCGCTAATTAACATCTTGTAAAGCGATGGCTTCATTATTTAGACTATTGGCTGTTTCAAGCAATTTTTTATATGATTCTAGAAGACTTTCTAAGTTCTCTTTAGAATCATTAATTTTATTATTGGTTGACGTAGAACTTTCCAAAACTTTACTGGATTGTTCATTAATTGATTCGATATTGTTGTGGATGTCTTGCGTAAGTTGCTTGGTTTGATTGGCTAACTTTTGCATCTCACTCGCTACAATACTAAAACCTGATGCTTTGCTGCCGACACGCGCTGCCTCTAAAGAAGCGTTGAATGACAGCAGTTTAGTTTGTTGCGCCACAGAATTAATCGCTGTTAAAATAGCGGATATTTTTTTATATCTTCTTCCAAAATCTTGGTAGCTAGTTGATTATTGGTTGATAAGGAATCCACCTCTTTTAAATTATCGGTTAAAATACTAATCTTTTCATTACCATCTATAGAAATTTCGGTTAATGCTTCTGAACTATCTTGCACTTTTTTGATGGTCGTTGTTAACAGACTTTCTCTTTTGGTAATATCAAAGGCAATTTTGATCACATTAATTACTTTTTTACGGTCATCCAATACTGGAAAATAAACACTTTCTAAAATAATTAACTCACCGTTTTTCTTTTTACGAAAAATCTTATCTTGAAAACTTTTTTTAGCTATTAATAATGAATTCCAAAAATTTTGGTAATCATTACTAGCAACATACTCATCAAAACAGAAATTTTGATGGCGAACATTGATTAATTCCTCTGGTGTATATCCTAGGGCACCTGCCATTTTTTCATTTGAAAAAACGACTTCTTTATCTATATTAAAAATGATAACTGCTAATTCTTTGAACATTGCATTAAAAAATAGCTCTTTTTGTTGGGAGTCTAAATTAAAATTCATCACAAACACGCCTCTCTTTATTAATTATTCTCTATCTTTATCGGTTATAACCTCATTTAATTTAACCGTATACACATCTAAAATTAATCATTTTCTAATAAACGTTCTATAAATAATTCTTCGCTTCATCTAATTTTTGCATACGAAAAGATAGTACATTAGATTTTATTTGTTAAATCTTGCGCACTATCCAAAATTTATTTTTAATATTTTTCTTATGAATTAATTTCTTAGCCTCGTGAACGTTTTTTTCTTTTTAGAAACTTTGACAAACATTTGCTCTAACGGTATTTCTAAAATACATGCAATCAACGGGATTTCTTCTGGCTTAAAGCTAACCAAGCCTTTTTCGCGCCGGTAGTATTTTGTTTTATCTAATATTTCGATTAAATTAACCATTTTTTGCAATGAATACCCTTTTTCAATGCGAGTTTTCCTAATTAACTCTAGATTAACAACATAACCCTTCTCATCCTCCATTTTTCTAACACCTCTCTTTTTTACTATATATTTCGCATTTAGAAACGTCAATAGAGTTAGTTTCTTTTTAATAAATATTCCGTAGCTTTTTTCGCAACGGTGCTAAAATGAAGCCATAATTAAGCCGAGAAAGGAGCGTATGTTTACCATGACAAATGAGCTTTCGAAACGCATCATTGATTTAAGAGAAAGTAAAAATTGGACACAAACACAGCTCGCTGAAAAAATGGGTTTAAGCAAGTCTACAATGAGTAAAATTGAATCTGGTTATCGAAAAATTACCACAGATGAACTAAAACTATTAGCAGAAATTTTCGGTGTTTCAACAGACTATTTATTAGGTATCACCCCACCTGTATCTTCTGCACAATTAGCACCATTTGATATTCATGATTTATTAGATTCAAACGTACAAATTCTCTACAACGATCAAGGTTTTCTTTCTAAAACGGATAGATCGTACATTAATGACTTACTAGCAGTCTACTTTTCGCATAAAGAAGACGATAAATAACTAAAAATAACGGATGGAAACGCATCATTGATGATTGCTTTCCATCCGTTGTTTTTATGGAAAAAACCTAGATGGCTTTTATTTGACACAAAAAAATTACAAGTCTACAATGAAGTTACAAATGATTACAAAAGTAAACAATATAAAGGAGTGTTTCTAATGCACGATGAAAAGCACCACCAACACATGGATCATTCACACCATGAAAAAAGTCATATGGAAAATATGGAAAACATGGATCATCAACATATGCATGAGATGGATCATTCTATGCATATGGGAAATTTTAAACAAAAGTTTTGGCTCTCCTTCATCTTAGCTATTCCGATTATTATTTTATCGCCAATGATGGGTATGGAATTGCCGTTTCAATTTAGCTTTCCTGGTTCAGAATGGGTCGTCTTAGTTTTAGCAACCATTTTATTTTTCTATGGTGGACAACCATTTTTAAGTGGCGCTAAAATGGAAATCAAACAAAAAAATCCTGCCATGATGACACTGATTTCCTTAGGGATTACAGTTTCTTATGTCTATAGTCTCTACTCGTTTATTGCTACGAATTTTTTCCATCAACATGTTATGGATTTCTTCTGGGAACTAGCAAGTTTGATTGTCATTATGTTATTAGGTCATTGGATTGAAATGAATGCCGTTTCCAATGCTAGTAATGCCTTACAAAAATTAGCCGAGCTTTTACCAGATGAAGTGACCAAACTGCATACAGATGGACAAGAAGAACGGCTTTCGTTACAAGCTATTCACGAAGGCGATACCTTAGTTGTTCGTGCTGGAGATAAGATGCCTACCGATGGACGTATCTTAAAAGGACAAACTATCGTCGATGAATCCGCCGTAACGGGTGAATCAAAAGGCGTAAAAAAAACAATCGGTGATCGGGTGATTGGTGGTTCTGTAAACGGTGATGGAACCATTCATATTCAAGTAACGGGAACAGGTGAGAATGGCTATTTAGCCCAAGTCATGGAAATGGTTAGAAAAGCCCAATCTGAAAAATCACAGCTAGAAGCGCTATCGGATAAAGTTGCTAAGTGGTTATTTTATATTGCTGTGACAGTTGGCGTGCTTGCCTTTGTGATTTGGTTGACTCTTACAGATTTACCTATGGCGTTAGAACGCATGGTGACGGTCTTGATTATTGCTTGTCCGCATGCGTTAGGTTTAGCTATTCCTTTGGTGGTTGCTCGCTCTACTTCGATTGCTGCAAAAAATGGTTTATTGTTAAAAAATCGGAATGCACTTGAAAATGCTCACGATATTGATACGATTTTCTTGGATAAAACAGGAACGTTAACCCAAGGAACATTTTCCGTCACTGGCGTTGAAGTGATCGATAGCAATTATTCTAAAGAAGCGGCTCTGAAATATATTGGTGCCTTAGAGGCTTCTGCAAATCACCCCATCGCAACTGGAATTATGAACTATTTAAAAACAAAAGAAATTCAACCTTACACTGCACAAGACGAACAAAATATTTCCGGTGTGGGATTATCAGGCACCGTCGAAGGCAAAGCAATCAAAATTATTAATCAAAAAGAATTGCAACGAATGGATAAAACAGTGACTGCCTCCCTGATTCGACCTTATCAAGAACAAGGAAATACCTTAAGTTTCCTTGTTATAGAAAATGAATTGATTGCTTTTATTGCATTAGGTGATCAAATCAAACCTGAGGCAAAACAATTTATCGCTCATCTACAAAGCCGTGGCATCGAACCAGTCATGCTAACAGGCGATAATGAAGAAGCTGCCAAAAATGTGACGAATTATTTAGGAATAAAAAATTATTACGCAGGTTTGCTCCCAGATGACAAAGAGCGAATTGTATCAGAATGGGTGAACAAGAGCAACCGCGTAATGATGGTAGGTGATGGAATTAATGATGCACCTAGTCTCGCACGTGCCACCATTGGCGTAGCGATTGGTGCAGGGACTGATGTCGCAATTGACTCTGCTGATGTCGTGTTGACCAATAGCAATCCTGAAGATATTTTACATTTCTTAGATTTAGCCAAAGAAACCCGAAAAAAAATGATTCAAAATCTTTGGTGGGGCGCAGGTTACAACATCCTTGCGATTCCCTTAGCTGCCGGAGTTTTAGCTCCTATGGGTATTTTATTAAGTCCAGCTCTCGGAGCGATTTTGATGTCAATTAGTACTATTGTTGTCGCCTTAAATGCCATGACCTTAAAACTAAAAAAAGCTTAGGAAAATAAATTTCCTAGGCTCAGACTGTAGACAAATAGAATGTATAATCCTAAAACATAGCGATTATACATTCTATTTTTGTTTTTACTCAAAAAAAAGGCTTTCTGCCTTTTTTAACCAAGTGGCTAATTTTTTTAATTCATGGCAACAAACGTAAGCATTGTGTGTACGGCAACTTTTTCTAAGGAGCGATAGTTCGTCTACCGTAACCCATGCTTTTCTTTCGCATCTGCAAAGACACGTTCAATTGTTTCTTTCCATCATTTATAAATCCGACGATTCAATTCTGTGTGACACAATTCTTCTACTTGTTTAAGATACTCTTGCCAAATATGCCGAGTGACCATTTTTTAACATGGTTTACTCATAGTACATTGAGAATGTAAGAGACAGTTCTGGCATATGTCAATGTTTTTATTTTGAGAGGAACAATCAAAATAAGAAAACTAGTCTGATGTAGGAACGAAACCATAAGAGTTTAATTGATAGATAAACAAAAAAAGAAAAAGTTGTGTTCTGATGCTAGGTTAACTTCACCGCCGTTGAATTTATTTACGTTTACAAAATTTTTAGTTATTTGTTTTATGAATCCAAAATTGATACCATTTTCTAATTTCTTTGTTTTTTTTGTCATTATTATTTTCATGAATAGAATAATACTCTTTCATTGGTTCATTTAATGCTATTTGAGATTGCAGCTCTTTTATTACTATCTTATCTTCAGCACTTAATTGTTGTTGTTGATCTAGTAATTTTTGTTGTGTCTCTAATGCATTTTGAAGTATCCTAATTTGTTGATCTTTAATTTCTAGTTGCTCAATTAAACTTTTTTCATAATCATTTTTCTTTTCAGTATCATTATCAGATTTTTGTGTTGAACTCATATTTTTTGATATCTCATCTGTAATTTTTTTGATTCCTTCTTCAGTTATATAAACGACATTATTTCTTTTAGTGTATAAGTTATGAGGTAATTTTTTTACTCTATAAATTATTTTTCTTTTATTTACACCCAGTTCATCAGCTAATTGCTTAATTGTCATTTCCATTTGATAAAGTTCCTCCTTTAATATGAAAAATTTGTATAATTTAACTATACCAAAGATATTTTTATTGTATATCGTTGTACTACCAAAATATACATTTGTATATGGAAATATATATATTTGAAATAATATTAGTATTTAAAAACTCATTTGTATCATCTAAATGCTACAAACTGTGTCTTTACTTTATTACTAAACTAGTCAAATAATAAGCTTGTAAAAAATAATAAGGAGTGAATTTTAATGAAAAAAATCTGTTTGTTACTGTTTACAAGTTTATTGGTTGGTATTGGTCTAAGTGTTGGAGAAAAAGCTGTAGTTGCATCGGAATTATATCCTGTTCATCCTATAAAAGATGAACAACTTGTTACTGTAGATGAGTTGAGTGAAAATGCTAAACAACAAATTTCTGATCTCGGCTATGATTTAGCTAATCCTAATTTAAAAATTTACGATTTAACAGATAAGCAAAATCTGGCAAAACAAAATCTTCTTAATTCAATTGAGATTGGACCACAAGCAATGTTTGTTGACGTTGTTTCTGCATTTTATCAATATCGTTACTATCCATCTCTACAGCATATTAGATATGCAAACTATAGATACAAAACATTAAATGTCAGAAATGGCTATGAAGAGAGTGGTAGATATGGAATACAAATTAGTATAACTAGAGATGCCAGTGGCCAAAGAATCCAACTTATGGATCACATTATAGAATATCGAGTTTGGTGACATGAACTAAGGCATGAATTATCTTAAAATAATTCATGCCTTAGTTTTTAATTTATTTTTTTCCATTCAGAATCTATTTTATTTAAAAATTGTAAAAGATATGGCCGTTCAATATCCAATTCTTTATCAAAAATTTTTTGAAACTCATATGAAATAGTTGGTATTTCCAAAGGTTGTAACGTTTCTTTGTAAGTGAATGAAGAGTCCATATATAATTGCTGACCTGATAGATTCCTTGATAACCAGGAAACTAAAAACTTTTCTTTTGTTCCACTATAGATAATTGATACACCATTTATAAATGATTCGTCCCCATGTGTAGAGTTTGCATCTGCAATAAGATCCAATTGACTGGGTATTTCCCATATTTTATATGTTTTTATTTTATTAACACTGTACCCAATTGAATCTTCTTTTTTATAAAAACCGTATTCAGTCTCTTTCCATTCCTCCCTATCCAAATTTCTGTATAAATTATCTGTTTTAACTTTCCATATTAAAGAATATATCGTTAACAATAAGAATAAAAATATTACAATCCAAATTATTTTTTTTAGAATTCTTCCTTTTCTAGTATCTTTTGATATTTTATTCACGATTACCTCATCTCCTAACAATAAGTAGTCTAAACTAACTTTAAATTCTTCTGATAACTTCACAACCATATCAAGGTCTGGATATGTACGGCCAGTTTCCCAACTAGACACTGTTGTACGAGATACATTTAATTTTTCTGCTAGTATTTCTTGTGTCATATTTAATTCTTTTCTCTTAGATTTAATCATATCCTTAATCATAATATCCTCCTCAACGTTACTTTAGCTCATCTAAAATATATAAAAAAGTTATGTTTTGTCACAAAAATATATGTGGCAAATTGTATCGTTAATTTTTAACTATTTTGCCATACAAAAAACATGCTTTAGTATACCGAAATGTGTACTGTTTAAAATAATTTGTTTGTATATTCAATTATAGCATTGGTTTTCATAAAAAAAGAGCAGCATATATGCTACTCTTTTCAACTTAATTATCGAATTTTATCTATTGTCAATTCTAACAACATTGTACCTATTACCGAATGAATTAACAAATTCTATACCGTGCATTTCTCCAAACAATTGTGAATCGTCTAATGGTATCACAATTATATTGTCTTTATTTTTTGAAAAACTGATTGTTGTTCCTAGTTGTAGTTCCATATTCCATGGATTCGCTAAAGAACCAGATAGCATATACCCTGTATATTCTCTATAAAATGGTAAATCTGTTTCTATTACTAAATTGTTTTCAGTGACTTCTACAGATTTAATTTGGCTCATAGAAAAAACATTAGCATGTATAAATGCGGGTATGCCAAAGCATAAACATAATAATACTAATACTGTACCTAAAAAATAAAAGACTCGTAATTGTGTTGTTTGTTTTTTTCTATTTTTTGTATCATTAGTAATTTTTTCCACCACAACTTTATCTCCTTTCAACAATTCATCGAGGGATATATTGAATAATTCTGAAATATTGATGATTAACTGAATATCCGGATAATTTCTTCCATTTTCCCAATTTGTAATAGCAGATCTAGAAATATTCAATTTTTCTGCTAGTTCTTTTTGAGTCCATTTGTGTTTGCTTCTTAATTTTTTTATTTTTTCGCCAATAGTTTTCATAAACCATCCCCCTCGTAACTATTAATATCATTTTTTCATTTTATATCCTAGACAGATTATCGCCCATTTTTGTTTATAAGAGTTTTATGTTTGTCAGCTTAACACTCACAATAGCATTTTTTTATATTTTAATTCAAAAACTAGCTCTATTATAAATGACACAAATACTGTCATGTTGATATATCAAGGTTTTAGTCTTATTATCAAAAATTTTAATTTAAAACATTGATAACTTATGATATTTTTTATTTGTAAACATTTATTAAAATTCAAGGAGGAATTATAATAAAAAAATTAGTATGGTTGGACAGTTTGTTAGTATTGTTAAGTATAGGTTCTCAAATGGTTAGTGCTGAAGAGCAAGTTTCTATTGATTATTCAAAAATAACTACTGAAGTTGAAATTGTTACGAATACCATTCCTAATGAATTTTGGAGCAGTGGAAGATAGAAAATAATTGGGATGATTTAGAACCTCTTGCAGATGAAACTGATGTAATGAAAGAAGTTCAAGAAAATGGTGTTTCTCCTCAAGGACCTTCAATTCCCTGGTCAGAGTGGAATCTTGCTTCAAAAGGAAATCCACCGGCACTTTCTGGCAGTTTTAACAATTATGGAACTTTGTATAGTAACTATAACTATACTGGTCTAAAAAAATATAAATTTGAATTAAAGAATACTGGTAGCACTCCACTTAGCTATCAATGGAAAGATTTAGTTTTTAACTATGCTACTGGTTCTTTATCAGGTAATACAACAAAAACAGGTACTATCTCAGTGAGTTATACAGATATTTCATTTTACTTGAGAGTTGCACCTGGAAATAACAATGTTGTAGCCGGGAGTATTTCTGGGACTATAAAAAAATAAACGAATAATCGTACTAAAAAGCCAATGTAATAAAATTGGTTTTTTTAGTACGATTATTCATTTATTAAAGATATTATTTACTTCCTTTTTTGATTTATACTTTTGAAACACAGCTCGAATTTTTGTTAGCAATTCTTCTATTAAGCTTTCAGAAGTGTATTCTAGAAATTTACAATTTCTAGCCTCATAATCAATTGTTGTGATTTAGTCTAACATAACTTTTCCGTGTATTTTCATTTTATTCACCCTTTAATTGTATACACAGAGTATAATATATACCTCGAATTGCGTATATACATAGCTCTTCTTTTAGACTATTTGTCTATAGTCTGAGCCTAGGAAAATAAATTTCCTAGGCTTTTTTTAGATTCATTTTCACTCTATGCTTCTTGGCGCACTTCTTGTAATTTTTCTTCAATCAAATTTAGCACTTCTTCGGCTGCATGCGTATCTTCTACAAAATTCATTTGATCGCCATCAATTTGAATTTTAGGACTGGCATCGTATTCGTCAAACCATTGATCGTAACGCAAGTTTAATTCCTCATAATAATCATACAAACTTGGATCATGTTCAATTTGTTCGAATTCTCTTCCACGTTTTTTAATTCGTTCTAACATCGTTGGAAATGACACGCGAATATGAACCAATAAGTCAGGGTGTTTCTTTTTGGCTGCATAAGGTAATTCTTCCAACATGTTGGCTAATAATTCATCATAAACCCGCACTTCTGTTTCAGTCGCACGACCAAGGTCAGCATTTAAGTGAAACAATAAAGAATCTTCATAAATAGAACGGTCTAAAACGTTATTCTCATTTTTCAATGCTTGTTTGATACTATCGAAACGTTTATTCAAAAAATAAATCTGTAATAAAAACGCATACTTATTTGGATCTTCATAAAAAAGCGGCAAAACTTCATTATCATCCACTGATTCATAAAAAGCTTCACTTCCTAAACGATTTGCTAATAATGCAGTTAAACTTGACTTACCGGCACCAATCGTTCCTGCTAATACAATCACACTCATTTCCTCCAACTCACTCATCACTAAATATTGTATTATTTTCTCAACTAAACTAATGTACAACACTATATATAGTATGGTCAAGCGAAAGTTGGCTGAGGATTACGTAAGAAAATTCTCAAAAAAAGTCTTAAGATTTAGGATTTTTTCTTAGAATCAACATTGAGGGCTTAACGAGACGGCATTAATCTAGTAAAATAGCTAAGGGATTCTATTATGAAAAAGAAAGAGGTACGTCATGTTAGCAGAGGGGATAGGAAAAGCCACTGGAAAAATTATTTTGATGGGAGAACATTCTGTCGTTTACGGCGAACCAGCAATTGCTTTTCCATTTAGCGGTACACAAGTGATTGCTACAGTGAAAGAAAGTAGTGTACCATCATTATGCTCCACCTATCATGAAGGTGCTTTAGCTGACGCACCACAAGGCTTAACCAATATTCAACAATTAACAGCCAAGTTACAACAACATCTACACACGCCAAATTTTCATTTGATGATTCAAAGCACCATCCCTTCTGAACGAGGAATGGGATCAAGCGCTGCTGTCGCTGTCGCTGTGACCCGTGCTTTTTTTGATTGGCAAGAAGAAAAGCTATCGCAAACAACCTTGTTGAAATACGTTAACTTTTCAGAAAGTATTGCGCATGGAAATCCAAGCGGAATAGATGCTGCTGCAACAAGTGGTTGTAACCCAATTTATTTTGAACGCGGAAAAGAGTTTTTACCTTTTCCATTAAACATCGATGCTTATTTGCTTGTTGCCGATACCGGTATCAAAGGACAAACACGAGCAGCGGTTCGTTCTGTGGCTAAACTATTTGAAAAAGAACCTGACCAAACTAGTTTGGATATTCATCAATTAGGATTATTAGCTAAAACAGCCAAAGAAGCGATTATCCGCAATCAACCTGAGAAGCTTGGACTCGCGATGACCCAAGCACAACATTATTTACAGCAATTAACCGTCAGCAACGACACTTTAGATTCGTGCATCAAACTTGCCTTAGCAGAAGGCGCACTCGGTGCAAAATTAACTGGAGGCGGTCGAGGCGGTTGTTTTCTTGCCCTTTGTGATACGAAATTAAAAGCCGAAGCAATCGCTAAGAAATTAAAAGCACATGGAGCAAAAGATATTTGGCTTCAAGGATTAGGAGTTTACCAACATGTATAATGGAAAAGCACGCGCATATACCAATATTGCCTTAATCAAATATTGGGGCAAAAAAGACAAAGAACTGATTTTACCAATGAATAATAGTTTATCATTAACATTAGATGCGTTTTACACAGAAACCAGCGTCTCTTTCTCAAAAGCCTATACCGAAGATACGTTTAGCTTAGATGGTGTCTTGCAAGATGAAAAAGCGACAGCTAAAATCAGTCATTTCTTAGACCTTGCTCGTAAGAAAGCTGGGCTTCCGTATTTTGCACATGTCGAAAGCCAAAACTTTGTTCCCACTGCTGCCGGTTTGGCTTCTTCTGCTAGCGGATTAGCTGCTTTAGCTGGTGCTTGTAATGAGGCTTTGCAATTAGGACTTTCTGATAAAGAACTTTCCCAGCTTGCACGTCGTGGCTCTGGTTCTGCTTGTCGTAGTATTTTTGGTGGTTTCGTTGAATGGGAAAAAGGATATTCTGATACCACCTCTTATGCACAGGTGGTCCCATCCAATCATTGGGAAGATGAACTAGCTATGATTTTTATTTTGATTAACGACCAACAAAAAGATGTATCTAGTCGTGACGGGATGGAGCGGACCGTCGCAACTTCTGACTTTTATGATGGTTGGCTCGATGCCGTAGCTCGTGATATTCAAACAGCCAAACAAGCAATTGCAAACAAAGATTTCCAAGCTTTAGGTGAAGTCACCGAAGCCAATGGATTAAAAATGCATGCGACCACTTTGGCAGCCACTCCGCCATTTACTTATTGGTCACCTGATAGCTTAAAAGCGATGAACAAGGTTCGTCAAATTCGTCAAAATGGGCTAGCGTGTTACTTTACCATGGATGCTGGTCCTAATGTTAAAGTCTTGTGTCAGAAAAAAGATGTTGCTTCAATTTTAACAGCCTTGCAAGAAGAGTTTACAGAAGAACAATTAACCTGCGCCTATGCTGGTCAAGGATTAAAATCTTTAGAAATGGAAGTGTCGAAATGATCGAAGTCTCTACTCCGGGAAAATTATATATTGCTGGCGAATATGCAGTGGTTGAACCAGGACATCCAGCCATTATTGTTGCCGTTGACCAATTTATTACTGTAACGATTGATAGTGCCATTAAAAATGGGAGCATTCAATCACAACAATACAGTGAATTACCGATTCGTTGGACACGTCGCAATGGTGAACTAGTGTTAGATCATCGCGAAAATCCGTTTCATTATATTTTAGCAGCGATTCGTTTAACAGAGAAATATGCATTGGAAAAAGGAACCCTGCTCACTTTTTATGATTTAAAAGTTACGAGTGAATTAGATAACTCAAGTGGCCGAAAATACGGCTTAGGTTCTAGTGGTGCGGTCACAGTCGCAACTGTTAAAGCCTTAAATCTTTTCTACGATTTAAAAATGGATCAGTTAACACAGTTTAAAATTGCTGCTTTAGCGCACTTAGCCGTTCAAGGAAATGGTTCTTGTGGTGATATTGCCGCAAGCTGTTATGGTGGGTGGATTGCCTTTTCAACATTCGATCACGATTGGGTCAAGGAAAAACAAAAAATCTGGTCAATGTCACAGCTATTAACGAGTGACTGGCCACAACTATCTATTAAACCATTGACTGTTCCTAAAAATTTACGCTTATTAATTGGTTGGACGGGTAGTCCAGCCTCCACTTCTGATTTAGTCGACCAAGTCAATCAATCGACACAAAGTCAAACGGAAAAGCAACAAGCCTATCAAGAATTTTTAGATAAAAGCAAAGAATGCGTTGAAGACTTAATCGATGGCTTTTTAGACAATAATGTTACTAAAATTAAACAGATGATTAGTAAAAATCGCCAATTATTAGCAGACTTATCTTGTATTACTGGCGTGCGGATTGAAACTCCCGCCTTAAAACAGCTGTGTGATTTGGCCGAAGCCTGTGGAGGTGCAGCGAAATCATCCGGTGCTGGCGGTGGCGACTGTGGAATTGTCATTGCAGATCAAAAAACAGGGATTTTACCTTTAATGAGTCGATGGGAAAAAGCAGAAATCACCCCACTACCTTTACACGTCTATCACTATCGAGGAGGAATTAAATGAACCGCAAAGATGAACACGTCTCTTTAGCCAAAGCTTTTCATAAAACCAAACGAAATGACTTTGATGATGTGGCCTTGCTTCATCGCTCATTTCCAAGTGTTCGTTTAACAGATGTTTCGATTGCGACAGAACTTTTTGAACGCCCATTGAGCAGTCCATTTTTTATTAATGCAATGACTGGTGGCAGTGAAAAAACGAAACAATACAACCAGCAATTAGCGATCCTAGCCCGAGAAACAGATTTAATGATGGCGACAGGTTCCGTTTCAGCAGCCTTAAAAGACCCTTCTGTTGCAGATTCTTATCAAATTGTGCGCAAGGAATATCCTAATGGTTGTTTATTAGCCAACGTCGGTGCTGGTACGTCATTAGAGAACGCTCAACGCGCCGTAGATTTATTTGAAGCAAATGCTTTACAAATTCATCTAAATGCGCCTCAAGAGCTCGTAATGCCTGAAGGAGATCGTGATTTTACTAATTGGTTGCAAACGATTGAAGAAATCGCGACTCATTTGGACGTACCGGTCATTGTAAAGGAAGTTGGTTTCGGGATGACACGTGAAACGATTCAACAACTACTAGCTGTTGGCGTGACGATTATTGATGTCGCTGGTAGCGGTGGTACCAGTTTCACTCAAATCGAAAACGCTCGCCGCAAACAACGAGAATTTGCTTATTTAGATAATTTCGGTCTTTCCAATGTGGCAACTTTATTGGAAGCCAAAGATGTACCGGTTCCTTTTGAACTGATTGCATCTGGTGGGATTCGTAATGCCTATGATATTTTTAAGGCTTTATGCTTTGGAGCTCAAACAGTCGGCGTTTCTGGTACTATTTTAAATCACCTATTAACACACGGCTTAGAGCAAACCATCGAGCTTGTCCATCAATGGCAACAAGAACTGCATACCCTCTACGCCTTGACAGGAACCACTGAAACAGCCAAACTCAAAAAAGTGCCGCTTATCTTAACTGGCCATGCCAAAGAATGGTGCGAAATTCGCAATATTGATTATAAAAAATATAGCTCACGCTAAAAAAACCGCGAACATAGTTTAGATGTTCGCGGTTTATTATTATCTTTTACTTAGTAATCGTTGGAAAAAACCTTGTTTACATACAGCCGGAACTTCATCCAAATCTACCAATTGGTCATTTAGCATTCGTTGAAATCCCAAATTATCTTGCAGCATCAAACTATTTAGTTCTAATACCCCTTGCAAACTAGTCCATGTGCGACGAAGTTCCCCTTCTTTTTGCCCAAACAGTTCGCCATTTTCTTCAATCAACTGCGCCAACTCTTCAACCAATGTATGAACTAATTGATTTTGCTCACTTAATACAGTTGAGATTTCAGTTGGTCCAACTTCTTTTGCTGTTGCCCCTTCGACAAAGTCTGTCACAATCGACAAGCTATCTGCATAATCACGTAATTCAAAAATAAATGTTTGTGTCACTTCACGATTCATCAATGAACGATTTTGGCATAAACGCTGTTGTAACGCCACCAAACTCACTTGTGATTCAGCAAGCTGTCTTAATTGTTCTTCTATCGCCATTTTGTTTTGCACACTCCTAAATTGTTAATAGATACAGTCTACTCCAAAGCAAAAATTCGTCAAGAGAAAAATACGATTTATTTAGATAAAATGAAAATACTTAGCTGGAAGAGACGATATGAGTTATTTGAATGCGTTTTTTTATCTCTTCTCTCAAAAAAGTTAAATCTCTTTTAGATAGCATAGGATCGATTAAGATACCTGCTTGCGGGGACTCTGTAGAAATAACCACCGCTGAATCGTGTGACTCCACGAAAGTGACCTTTGCTAATTTCATTAAATCATGTTGAATAATTTTTTCCATTTGCTGTAGTCGTTCTACAGATAAGCTAGAATGCCAACGACAATAAACAGGTGCAACCAAACTTTCAGAAGAACCAAAATAAAAACAAGTATCCAAAAAATAACGTCTATTTAACTCAGTAGATAAGTGTGGGAATTTCTGAATGAACAAACGCCACAATTGATTAAATACACTGGCAGCATAGGGATTATTTGTCTCTGATCTTACTTGACTAGACAACTTGAAAATCGTATAAATATCTTTTAAAGGAATCATTTTTTCTAACAACAAGCGTTTATATCGCTTAATATATAGCTGTTTTTTTTCATTTTTATTCAACACACGTACATGCTGCTCAAAAAGAGTAATCCATTCATTGATTACTTCTTCTATGTCCTTTTGGTGTAAAATCTCAAAAGTTAATTGAGGTTCAAAATTAATAAAATCTAGCGAATACATAACAAATAAAAGATACGTCCAATCTGATTGTGAGCAATCACTCTGGGGCAATTCTAGCATATACGCTTGCTTGTCAAACGTTATTTCTAATTCTTTTCCTAAAGATTGTGAATGTAAATTAATAAACAGCCACAATGCCAAAACCTCTATATTTTGCTTGGCAGGTATTAAATAAAACGCCTGACAAACACTGCGACTTAACATCAAGTAAGTTTCTTTTTCAATCCATTTAACTTGACTGATTTTACGATGAACATAATAGAAAAACATAAAAAAAAGGAGCCGAATTTGACTTTCTTTTCCAGTAATAGAGACTTTCCTGCCTACTTTGAGGACGCATTCATACGGTATCAAGAACTCATTGATTTGACGAATCACTCGTCGCGCTTTGGAGACACTTATTTGTTGTTGCTGACAAAAATCTTCTGTAGAAAAAAAGCGAGACAACATCAGCTCTCGAAAAATACCATATACCAAATCTTCGGAGTAGAGTTTTTCAAAAACAGGGGTAAAATTAGCACCCTTTCGAGTTAATTTCACCCCATACTTGGTACTAATATGTAAATTTAACTGTTCTTGATTATAGAGTGAAGCAATTAAAGCTGAGAGGTCTTTTAGCACCTTTCGAATGGTTTGACTGGTGACTGTTTTCATTTTGATTGCCAGCATTTCACTAGTGACACACTCTTCTTGTTGATCTAAAAACAATAATAATTCTCTCTTTAACAACACTTCTTTAGAAAATCCAAACATGACTATTCCTCCCTGCTTTTTGGCTATTATTTCGCGTCACAACATTAAATGCATATTAAATTTTGAAAATAGTCTATGCTTTTAATTGCTTTCCCTATTAGACTTTGTTATTTTAAAAGATTATCAACATATGTTTCTTTTTTCGAAACTAAAAGGAACGTTTTTAATTAATTTTTCAGAGTGTTTTATTCCTAGAAATAAAACACTCTGAAAACCATTCGTTTATTATAGGGGGTTTCCTCTTAAAATAAACGTATTTTCAAAAAAACGCTCTTCTCCAAAAAGTTTCTATTTAAGATACACTTTTTATTATAAGCTTTATTTTTAAGTATCGTCAATGCTTTACATTTAAACCAATAAACATTTTGTATCTTTTTTCGAAACTCAATGATACGCAATGTTAAAAATTTGCAGAAAAGAGGAAGAATTTCGGTGACTAATAGTAGCATTTGCAAAAAAATTATCGACTTACGAAAGAAAAATGACTGGTCTCAAACCACTCTAGCTAAAAAATTAGGAATTAGTAAATCAACCATGAGTAAAATAGAAAATGGCTCTCGAAAAATTACTACCGATGAATTGATTCGATTAGCTGAAATCTTTGATAGTAGTTCGGATTATTTGCTTGGTCTTCAAAATAACTCCTGCCCAACTACTAGTATCCAGTATGATTTAGCACATTTACTTAATTCGAATTTACAACTATGTTACACAAATGAATTTATTGTCTCTGAAGAAGAAAAAGCATTTTTTAAAACCGTTATCTCTGGTCATTATTGTTTAAAAAACAATACGTAATGTCAGTTACCAAAAGAATCCTCTTCCTCCATTGATGATTTAGTGTAACTCTTAGTTTTACTATATACTTAAAAATTATCACAATAGCTTGAGTCATTGAGATAAACATGTAGATTGGTTCGTGAAGTTCTAGAGGATTGGTTTAACTATCACGATATTGCTCTGAGTTTTCTCGTTTGTTCTTTCAAACTTATCACATTAAATGCCTCTGTTATTATTAGCTCTAGCTTTTCCTTCACTGCTTATCCAATCACTCAAAAAACGCATGAGAAATCCTGTTTAGAATTTCTCATGCGTTTTAAGGTTTTGATTTATCTTATGCGTTATATGCATCAATAATGATTTGTTTTAACTCAGAAATCAATGGTTCTTTTGGATTGGCCGTTGTACATTGATCTTCGTATGCTAATTCTGCCATACGATCAACCGTTGTATCTAGCGTTTCTTGTGTGACACCTTGTGCTTTCAAGTTCATATCGATTCCTAAGCTTGTTCCTAAATCAGCGACTGCTGTGGCAAGGGCTTCAACTAATTCCGCTGTTGTTTCACCTTTCAGACCTAAGAATTTGGCAATGTCTGCGTAATCTTGATCTGCACGGAAATAATCATATTTAGGGAACATCGCATGTTTTTGTGGATCTTTCGCATTGTAACGAATAACATGTGGCAATAAGATTGCGTTCGTACGACCGTGTGGAATGCCGTATTCTCCACCAATTTTATGCGCAACTGAGTGACAAATTCCTAAGAAGGCATTTGCAAAGGCCATCCCTGCCATTGTTGAAGCGTTATGCATTTTTTCACGAGATTCCATATCTGGTGTTTTTGTTGATTTTTCTAAGTTTTCAAAGACTAATTTGATTGCTTGTAAACTTAAACCACGTGTATAATCAGACGCCATGACTGAAACATATGATTCAATCGCATGAGTTAAGACGTCCATTCCTGTGTCAGCAGTTACTGAAGCTGGTACAGATAAGACAAATTGTGGGTCGATGATTGCAACATCTGGTGTTAACGCATAGTCAGCTAATGGGTATTTCACATGTGTTTCGCTATCTGTAATTACCGCAAATGGTGTTACTTCTGATCCGGTACCAGAAGTTGTTGGAATACATACAAACTGTGTTTTTTCTGGTTTGTCAATTTTGTACGTACGTTTGCGAATATCTAAGAATTTTTGTTTTGCACCAAAGAATGATGTATCTGGGTGTTCATAGAACATCCACATGCCTTTTGCCGCGTCCATTGCTGAACCACCGCCTAGAGCAATTACGGTATCAGGTTTGAAATCAACCATCATTTCAGTTCCTTTGTAAACTGTATTTGTTGAAGGGTTTGGTTCAACATCAGAGAAGATTTCAATTTGTACTGGATTTTTACGACGAGCTAATACTTCACGAACCGTATCTGCATATCCGAATTGAACCATTCCTGGGTCACAAACGATCATCACTCGTTCAACGTTTTCCATTTTTTCTAAATATAAAAGAGAATTTTTTTCAAAATAGATTTTTGATGGTAGTTTAAACCATTGCATGTTATTTCTCCGTTTCGCCAAAGTTTTCACATTGATTAAGTTCACAGCTGATACGTTACGAGATACAGAGTTTTTACCGTAAGAACCGCAACCTAATGTTAGTGATGGAATCATTTCATTATAAATGTTACCAATACCACCTTCTGCTGATGGCGTATTCACTAAAATACGGCAAGCTTTCATGCGTAAACCAAAACGCACTTGTAAGTTTTCATCTTCTGAATGAATAACTGCTGTATGACCTAAGCCGCCTAAGTTCAACATCGCTTCACATAAATCTAATCCGTGTTCTGTATTTTTTGCTTTAATCATCGCTAATACTGGAGATAATTTTTCACGTGACAATGGATAATCTTCACCAACGCCTTCTAATTCAGCGATTAACATTTTTGTGCCTTCTGGAACGGTAATGCCTGCTAATTGTGCAATTTCAATAGCTGAATGGCCAACGATTGCTGGATTTACTGCATATTTACCTTCATTCATTACGGCATCTTCTAATTTTTGTAATTCATTTGGTTTTACAAAGTATACTTGATGCGCTTGGAATTCAGCTTTTACGGCTGCATAGATTTCACGGTCAACAATCACTGCTTGTTCAGAAGCACAAATCATTCCATTATCAAATGTTTTTGAAACGATTAAATCGTTCACTGCACGTTTAATTTTAGCTGTTTTTTCAATATACGCTGGTACGTTACCAGGTCCTACACCTAAAGCTGGTTTTCCTGTTGAATACGCTGATTTCACCATTCCAGCACCACCAGTTGCTAATACAATCGCAATACCAGGGTGATTCATTAACCCTTGTGTCGCTTCAATAGATGGATGCTCAATCCATTGAACACAATTTTCTGGTGCACCAGCTGCAATTGCCGCATCACGTACAACACGAGCTGCTTCAGCTGAACATTTTTGTGCACTTGGATGGAAGGCAAAAACAATTGGATTACGTGTTTTTAATGCAATCATTGCTTTAAAAATGGTCGTTGATGTTGGATTAGTTGTTGGAGTTACTCCACAAACAACGCCGACTGGTTCTGCAATTTCGATAATTCCTTTTTGTTTGTCTTCGTTAATAATTCCGACTGTTTTATCATGTTTGATATTGTTCCAAATATATTCAGAAGCATACATATTTTTAATTGCTTTATCTTCATAAATTCCGCGACCCGTTTCTTCAACAGCCATTTTTGCTAAAGGCATATGTTGATTTAACGCAGCCATTGCCATTTCATGCACAATGTTGTCGATTTTTTCTTGATCAAAGTTTTCCATTTCTTTTAAAGCGACATTTGCTTTCACTGCCAAATCGTCAATCATCACTGATACATCAATAGTTCCAACTTCTTTTTCTACTGTCTTAGCCATGGTAATCCTCCTAAAGATTATCTACTTTTTATTGTTAAGTATTTCACATATAGAATGATACACGATTATTTTTTATTTGTAAAGTGTTTTAGTGATATTTTTCACAATTATTTTTTTAAATTTTTTTTGAACATTTTTATCACTTTACTACCCACTTTTGAAATCTCACGTTATACTAATAACAGCGAAATATTTCATTTAAGAAAACGTGTTGGAAAGAGGTTTGTTATAGTGTATAAAAAACGTCAAATAGCGCTTGGGATTTTAGCTTTTATTATCTTTTGCACCTTATTTGCTTTCACACGACATTTACGTCGTCCCCCTGCTTCAATTATGCAAGATGCCTTTCAATTATTTCTTTATCTTTTCTTGTTTGTCGTTGAAGGCTTCGTCTTATATATCGCCTTGCGCAAGAAAAAATAATACCGTAAGAGAATGTGTGGAACATTCTCTTACGGTATTTTTTAATCTTCTTTCGTTTCTTCAATTACTGTTACTTCTTCAGAAACAGTTGGAGCGTTCACAGTACGAATTGACGTACGATCGAATTCTAAATAAATTCCATCACAATCGATTTCTACGGTGTTTTTTGTTTCATTAATAGCTGAAATAACACCATGTAAACCACCAATTGTTACGACGCGACTTCCGACTTGCATACTATCTAATAAGTTTTGACGTTGTTGCTGTTGTTTCTTTTGAGAACGTTGCATGAAAAACAACATGGCAGCAATCGGAATAATCATAATAAGCATTTCCATTTTTTTCACCTCAATATTTTAAGCTTCCTCTTTTACTTTAGCAGATACGCTTAGAATTCACTAGCTTTTTTAGAAATTCTTTGCGTTTTCCTTATTAAATCCATATTCTTCAAAGAAGTTTTGGCGGAATTCTAATAAGTTATCATCCATAATTGCTTGACGTACTTGTTTCATCATATTCAATAAGAAATGCAAATTATGATAGGAAGTCAATCGAATACCAAACGTTTCATCACATTTAATTAAATGACGAATATAAGCTCTTGAGTAATTACGACAAGTGTAGCAATCACAGTTTTCATCAATTGGTCGGTAATCACGAGCAAATTGAGCGTTCTTAACAACTAAGCGCCCTTTTGATGTCATACACGTCCCATTACGCGCAATACGAGTTGGCAATACGCAATCAAACATATCAATTCCACGAATGACACCATCGATTAATGAATCTGGTGTCCCAACGCCCATTAAATAGCGCGGTTTATTTTCGGGAATTAATGGGGTAGTGAATTCTAATACACGATTCATTTCAGCTTTTGGTTCACCAACGGAGAGTCCTCCGATAGAATACCCTGGAAAATCCATGCCAATTAAATCATGGGCACTTTGACGACGTAAATCTTCAAAGCCTGCTCCTTGGATGATACCAAATAATCCTTGGCGGTCAGGATTGGCATGCGCTTTTAAGCCGCGTTCTGCCCAACGTGATGTTCTTTCCACTGATTTTTTTACATAATCATAACTTTCATCAAATGGTGGACATTCATCAAAGCTCATCATAATATCTGAGCCTAATTTATTTTGAATATCAATTGCTTTTTCTGGTGACAAGAACAATGGTGAACCATTCAAATGATTTTTAAAATGCACACCTTCTTCAACGATATTACGCATATCAGCTAATGAGAAAACTTGGAAACCACCTGAATCAGTTAAGATTGGCTGATCCCAGTTCATAAATTTGTGTAAGCCGCCTGCTTCAGCTACGATATCTTCTCCTGGACGCAACCACAAGTGATACGTATTGCTTAAAATAACGCCTGCGCCCATGGCTTTTAATTCTTCGGGAGCAATTGTTTTAACTGTTGCTAGTGTTCCAACTGGCATAAACATTGGTGTGGGGAACGTTCCGTGTGGAGTGATTATCTCTCCTAAACGCGCTCCTGTATGCTTTTCTTTTTTTATTAATCGATAACGAATGGCAGGTTCCGACATTCATTTCCCTACTTTCTTTAGTTAATATATACCTCTCTCCATCATAAATCGTAGGTGGTCTTTTTGCAACTCTGGAGGAAAAAAGTTTCTTTTTTATCGTTTCTTTTCTCTTAATGTTATTTTTTTGTTACACTAATAAACGTACTAATTAATTATGAAAGGAGTCGATAGTATGAAATCAAATGCTGAATTAAAAATGGAAGCAAAACAAATGCTACAAGGACGTTGGAAAGAAAGTATTTTGCTTTGTCTAGTCCCAACCTTATTAGGTATTTTAGCCATTGCTATTGCACTTATCTTGTTAATTCCATTATTTATTATGCTGAGAGACTTACCAACTTATGTGGATGGCTCAATGGGCGTTTCTAGTGATGGAGGTGGCAGCGGTTCTGGTGGTAGTTTTGTTAGCAGTTTACTAGGTACCTATTTCACTGTAGCAATCGGTTGGACGTTTTTAGATGTCCTCCGTGGACGCAAAGTCGTGATTGAATCTTTTAGAGATATTTTTCGTGGATTCCGTTCACCTTATGCACTAGCAATTTTTGTATTGTATTTCTTAACAACACTTTTCACAACTTTGTGGTCTCTATTATTTGTAATTCCAGGAATCATCAAAGCATATTCTTACTCACAAGCTTACATGATTTATTATGATACTGTCGAAGCAACGGGTGAGCGACCAGGTTATTTAGATACTATCACTGCCAGCCGTCGTTTAATGGATGGTCATAAAGGACAACTATTCCTATTAGACTTAAGCTTTATTGGTTGGCATCTTTTAGCCATTGCGACATTAGGTATTGGTTATTTATGGTTAACCCCTTATATCGAAGCAACAAAAGCAGCTTTTTATGATAATTTACCGAAATAATTTTTAACAAAAGACGGATACTCCTGTAACTAGGAGCTATCCGTCTTTTTATCTTATTCTTCTTCTGGTAACTTATGGAATTTAATCATTTCATTAACGAATACTGGAACAATTGATAAAACAATTGCTAACATCCAATGATTCAGTCCAACTGGCACTAAGTTAAATAGTTCTTGTGTAAATGGTACTAAAGCAATAACAGTAGTGATGATAATTGCCAAGACAGCCATCTCAAATAATGATTTATTTGAAGATAATTTGACTTGGAAGATTGATTTTTCACTACGCACATTAAACACATGAATAATTGATGAATAAGCTAAGATTAAGAAGGCTACTGTTTGTCCGACTTCATGACTTGCACTAACCCAAGGGCTTACACCATCAACGAATGCGCCTAGATAAAAACCAAATAGTGTCACGACTGTAAATATAGATGCATTAATACCAATTTTTTGCCATAAACCACGTGAAAAAATACTTTCTTTTGGTGAAATCGGTGTTTCATCCATAATACCATTCATCGCTGGTTCTTTCCCTAAGGCAAAACCGGGTAGCCCATCTGCTACTACGTTAACAAACAGAAGTTGTACTGCTGTAAATGGTGCACCCCAGCCTACTAACATGGCAATTAACACAATAAAAATTTCAGAGATATTACAACTCAATAAGAAATTAACTGTTTTACGAATATTTTGATATACCGTACGCCCTTGTTCTACGGCATCAACAATTGTTGCAAAGTTGTCATCAGTCAATACCATATCTGCGGCACCTTTAGCAACATCGGTTCCAGTAATTCCCATAGCACAACCAACATCACTAGCTTTTAAGGCAGGCGCATCATTAACACCATCCCCAGTCATTGCGACTGTTGCGCCAGTTCGTTGCCATGATTGAACAATACGAATTTTATCTTCGGGTGTCACACGAGCATATACAGAATATTCTTTGACCGTGCTATCTAGCTCTTCTTCTGACATGTCACGTAATTGCGCACCCGTTAAAGCTTTATCTCCTTTTTGCAAGATGCCTAATTCTTTGGCAATTGCACTTGCTGTCACAACATGGTCACCAGTAATCATAACTGTTTTAATACCAGCTTTTTTTGCGCGAGCAATCGCTGCTTTACTTTCTGGGCGTGGTGGATCAATCATTCCAATTAAACCAACTAATTTCAAATCACGCTCTAAAAATTCTGAAGTCATTTCTGTTGGTTCTTCATCATAAACACGGTAGCCGACTGCAATAACTCGTAACGCTTTTTTACCAAAGCGGTCATTAACCACAGTTGCTTGATCCAAATCGCCAAAACGGAACAGTGGTAATAAGACATCAAAGGCTCCTTTAGTAACGGAAATGTATTTTTTCCCACGTTTGTGGACAGTTGTCATCATTTTACGAGTTGAATCAAATGGAATTTCTCCAATTCTAGGAAATTCTTCACGTAATTCTTTTTGTGAGTGATAATTTTCTTGAATTGAGCGTACAATTGCAATTTCAGTTGGGTTCCCAATATAGTTAAATTCATCTTTTTCTTTTTCAACAACCACATCGGTACATAAAGCAGCAATTTTTAAGACTTCCATCGCTTCTTCAGTCATGGCATCTTGTGTATCGACGACTTCATCACCGTGCGCCCAAACTCGGCGAACAGTCATTTTATTTTGTGTCAATGTTCCTGTTTTATCTGAGCAAATCACACTTGCTGAACCCAATGTCTCTACGGCTGGCAAACGGCGAATAATGGCATTTTTCTTTGCCATTTTTTGGACGCCAAAAGCCAATGCTAATGTTACGATAACCATTAATGTTTCTGGCACCGCAGCAACCGCTAGTGAGACAGCTGTCATAAAAATATCCAACACTGGTTCGCCTTGCATATACCCTAAAGCAAAAACAATGGCAGCTGCGACTAAGGCAATTAAGCTGATACGCTTACCTAGATTATTTAAACGTGCTTGTAACGGTGTTTCTTGGGCTTGACTTTCATTTAATAAACCAGCAATTTTACCCATCTCTGTTTGCATTCCAGTTGCTGTCACAATCGCTTGTCCACGGCCATTTACGACTGTACAACCTTTAAACAACATGTTGATTTGATCTCCTAAGCTTTCGTCTCCGGTAGCTACAAAATCAACTTCTTTTTCGACAGGTTCACTTTCACCGGTCAATGCAGATTCTTCCACACGTAATTGTGACCCTTTGATGATTCTTGCATCAGCAACAATCATTGATCCATTTTCAATAACTAATGTATCCCCAACGACCACTTCTTCTGCATCAATTTCTAGTAACTGGCCATCTCGAATAACTGAAGCAGTTTGCTTATTCATATCTTGCAAAGCTGCTAATGCTTTTTCAGCATTTCCTTCTTGAACAATCGCCAAAACTGAATTAATAATAACAATGGCAATAATTAAAATTCCTTCAAATAAATCACCGTGATCCGTTGCTACGGCAGTGTAAAATGAAATGGCTGCTGCGACTAATAAAACAATTGTCGTAAAATCAGACAGACTATGTAAAATTTTCTTCACCATTGACTCTTTTGGCGCTTCTTCAAAACGGTTGCGTCCGTCTCGTTCCAAGCGTTCAGATGCTTCTTGTTGTGTTAAACCACCTGTATTTGTCGCTTGCAATTCTTGACGAACCTCTTCTGTAGTTTTTTTGTATGCTTCCATTAAACCCCTCCTTTACGTATACTTCTACTGTACCACGAACTTTTCATATCATGCAACATTCAACTTAGGTTATCCGAAACTATTAAATATTTTTTCAAATTCAGCATAAAAAATAAATAGAGTTTTGTTATTTTTTTGATTTTTATCTATATCATCTTCACAATTTCTTCTTATTTTCGTGTTAGAATGCTTTTGTTTTGCAAACGCTATCATTTTATGGTATGCTTTGGGTGTAAGGAAGGAGCAACATTTGTTGAGTTAGTTCACTATAAATAACAGCAAAGCAAAAAGTTGTCACAGCTACAAGTTTCACCTAGTATTTTAAAAGTAAATGTAATGAATGTTTCAAAGCTACACCTTCTTTAAAAGAAAAACATGAACCCCATTGTAACAAAACTTGCTAAAAAATTAGTGTCGAGTTTGTATTCCAAGACAAAATTTTTTGTTCCATGTACCACAGTAACACGCACGACAACTCAACAAAGCCTTCCAAAGTAAAAGACGGTTGCCACGAAATTTGTGGCAACCGTTTTTTTGTACTATTTAACGAACATAGCATCGCCAAAGCTAAAGAAACGGTAGCGTTCTGTTACTGCATGTTGGTACGCAGCTAAAGTTTGTTCTCTGCCTGCAAACGCACTAACAAGCATAACTAAGGTTGATTTTGGTAAATGGAAATTCGTTGAAAAAGCATCTACTACTTTAAATTCATAGCCAGGTGTAATAAAGATACTTGTCCAACCACTATCAGCTTGAATTTTTCCATCAAATTTAGTCCCAATTGTTTCTAAAGTGCGAATCGACGTTGTTCCAACTGCAACAATGCGACCACCATTGGCTTTAACATGATTCAACTTGTCAGCAGCATCTTCGGTCAAACGATAAAATTCACTGTGCATTTCATGTTCATCAATCTTGTCTACACTAACTGGACGGAAGGTTCCCAATCCTACGTGTAGCGTTAAAAAGACTAACTCGATTCCTTTGGCTTGAATTTTTTCTAGTAATTCTTCTGTAAAATGGAGACCCGCAGTTGGTGCCGCTGCTGAACCATTTTCTTTTGCATAAACGGTTTGGTAACGGTCAGGATCTTCTAAACGCTCTTTAATATATGGTGGTAATGGCATTTCACCTAGTGATTCTAAAATTTCCAAAAAGATACCGTCATAACTAAATTCAATGATTCGACCACCATGCGTTAATTCCTCTTTCACAGTCGCTTTTAAACGACCGTCACCAAATGAAATTTCTGTACCTATTTTGGCGCGTTTAGCCGGTTTAATCAACGTTTCCCACGTATCGCCTTCTGTATTGTTTAACAATAAAATTTCTAAATGCGCACCTGTCTCTACCTTTTCACCGTATAAACGTGCAGGTAATACACGCGTGTCATTCATAACTAACGCATCACCTTCGTTTAATTCGTCGATAATATCATAAAAATGTTTATCTTCCATTTTTCCCGTTTTTGAATCTAAGACAAGCAAACGTGAACTTGTACGATCTGTTAAAGGCGTTTGTGCAATCAATTCTTCTGGTAATTCAAAATCAAAATCTTCTGTTGTTAACATATTCTTCACTCTTTCTTTCTCAATCTGCCTACCCATTTTAGCACTTTTTTTCAAATTGTTTCAAAAAAATGAATTTCTCTTTTTTGTTTTATGAGAAAAGTCTGTGAACTCTTACAGGTACAAGGGGTTGTGCAATCGTTCTTTTTTGTGAAACATCTTGATTTCCGTTCGTTTTCCGCCCTTTTGATAACGCTAACAGTGTTTTATCGTTTGTATTTTTTACGAATGTTGTTCATACTATTACTAACAGGTACACTAAAAATAAATAATTTGAGGTGAAATCAATGATTGAGTTTCAACACGTTTCAAAAATTTATAAAGGTGGAAAAGTTGCTGTCGAGGATATCAATTTGTCATTTGATAAAGGTGAATTTATTTGTTTTATTGGAACCAGTGGGAGTGGAAAAACCACTTCTATGCGTATGATTAATCGAATGACGGAGCCAACAAAAGGGAAAATTCTGATTGATGGAGAAGACATTCAAAAGATGAACCCAGTCGAATTACGTCGTAAAATCGGTTACGTCATTCAAAATATTGGCCTAATGCCCCATATGACTATTCGCGAAAACATCACGCTAGTTCCTAAATTACTCAAAGTTTCTCAAGAAGAACGGAATACCATTGCCGAACGAATGATTGATTTAGTGGAACTCCCTCGCGAGATGCTTGATCGTTACCCCCATGAATTATCCGGTGGGCAACAACAACGAATTGGTGTCGTACGTGCATTAGCTGCCGACCAAGATATTATTTTAATGGATGAGCCGTTTGGAGCGCTTGACCCGATTACGCGCGATTCTTTGCAAGATTTAGTTAAAGATTTGCAAGAACGTTTAGGTAAAACCATTGTCTTTGTCACCCACGATATGGACGAGGCTCTAAAACTAGCCAGTCGCATTGCGATTATGAGTGAAGGTAAGGTTATTCAATTTGATACGCCTTCCAATATCTTGAAAAATCCAGCGACTACCTTTGTTGAAGAGTTAATTGGTGAAGACCGTCTTTTACAGGCCAAACCTGATACTACCCCAGTAAGTGAAGTAATGCTGAAAACAGCTGTCACTATTACTCCGGAAAAATCATTACAAGAAGCAATTAAATTAATGCGTGAAAAACGTGTTGATACTTTGTTAGTTACAGATAATCAAAACATTTTAAAAGGTTATATTGACATTGAGTCAATCAATCTTCGTCGTGGTAACTCAAGTAGTGTCGGCGATATTTTAAAAACTGATGTCTTTTTCGTTAAAGAAACTGCCTTGTTACGCAATACCTTACGACGTATTTTAACACGTGGGTTAAAATATGTACCTGTTGTGGATGAAAAACAACGCGTCGTTGGTATTTTAACGCGTGCCTCTTTAGTAGACATCGTATATGACGTTCTTTGGGGAGAAGAGCAATCTATTATAGAAGCAGTTGAGGCATTCAATCCTGAAGAAATAAAGGAGGTCTAGTCTGATGCAAGCTTTCTTTTCAGAATATGGTTCTCAATTAATTTCAAATATTTGGCAACATATTTTAATTTCTTTTTCAGCGCTCTTTTTAGGCGCATTAGTCGCTATTCCTTTAGGGATTCTTTTAACACGTGCACCTAAAATTGCTAGCATCGTGATTGGGATTACCAGTGCGTTACAAACAATTCCATCTCTGGCGCTATTAACACTAATGATTCCTTTTCTTGGTGTCGGTGTTGCTCCAGCAATTGTCGCATTGTTTATCTATTCACTGTTGCCGATTTTACGTAATACGTATATTGGTATGAAAAATGTTGATCCTAACTATCTGGATGTATCCAAAGGTATGGGTATGACCAATCTTCAATCAATTATCAGCGTAGAAGTGCCTATTGCATTACCAACAATTATGGCTGGCGTTCGTTTAGCAGCAGTCTATGTTATCGCTTGGGCAACACTTGCCTCTTATATTGGTGCGGGCGGTCTAGGGGTCTTGATTTTCAGTGGTTTAGATAACTATCAACCGCCACTTATCTTCGCGGGAACAATTCCGGTTATTTTATTAGCTCTGATTTCGGACTATCTTTTAGGAAAACTAGAAGATAAATTGACTCCATCCGCTTTAAAGGAGGAGAATGAATAATGAATAAATTGAAACGATTACTCGTACTTTTTGGAGGACTATTTCTTTTTGCAGGTTGTTCATTTCCAGGACTAGCGACCAATACAGATGAAGATACTATCGCGATTACAGGTGGTATTACAACTGAATCACAAATTTTGGGAAGTATCGTTGCTGGTATGGTCGAACATTATACAGATAAACAAACAACCATTATCAATAACTTAGGGACAACCAACATCAATCACCAAGCCATGCTCAATGGCGATGCCGGTATCTCGTCGACTCGTTATACAGGGACTGATATTGCTTCAACTCTCTTGCTTGAGCCTGTGATGGATCCTGACAAAGCTTTAGAAGTCGTGCAAAAAGAATTTAAAGAACGCTACGATCAAGTATGGTTTCCATCGTATGGCTTTGATAACACCTATGTCTTTCTTGTAAGAAAAGACACTGCTGAAAAATATAATTTAAAAACTGTCAGCGATTTAGGAGCCGTTGCGGATGAATTAGTAGTTGGTGCCGATCGTGCGTGGATGACACGTGAAGGAGACGGGTATGATGGCTTTACTGAAACATATGGGTTTAAATTTGGATCAATTTTACCGATGCAAATTGGATTAGTATATGATGCAGTGGACGCCCACCGAATGGACGTCGTGTTAGGTTACTCTACAGATGGACGAATTGCTAGTTATGATCTAGTCATGCTTGAAGATGATAAGCAATTCTTCCCACCTTATGATGCTTCGCCCGTTGTCAATCAAGAATTACTGGATGAAGTCCCTGAATTAGAAAATGCCTTACTTCGTTTAGCAGGAAAAATTGATACAGAAACGATGCAACAACTAAACTATGAATCTGATAATAATTTGGTGGAACCATCAATTGTCGCAGAACGCTTTTTAGAAGACCATCATTACTTTGAGGAGGATGCGCAATGAACATGAATGAAATGAATTTACTGCAACAATTTTTCTATTATTTTCAAGAAAACGGCAGTTACGTTTTTGCTCAATTTTTGCGCCACTTCTTGATTTCGATTTATGGTGTCCTTTTTGCCGCAATTGTAGGAATTCCGATTGGGATTGCTATTTCTAGACGTAGGAAATTAGCGGATTGGGTTATTCGAATCGCGAATATCATTCAAACTATTCCCGCTTTGGCGATGGTTTCGATCTTGATGTTTGGTTTTGGTTTGGGTGTAAATGTGGTTATTGTGACCGTCTTCTTATACTCACTCTTACCAATTATCAAAAATACTTATACCGGCATGATTCAAGTAGACCGTAATGCCTTAGATGTTGGTAAAGGCATGGGGATGACTGCTTGGCAACGTCTGTATATGATTGAGTTACCTTTATCCGTTTCAGTCATTATGGCAGGAATTCGTAACGCGCTAGTAGTCGCAATCGGAATCACCGCTATCGGTACCTTCGTAGGTGCAGGTGGTCTCGGGGATATTATTGTCCGTGGTACAAACGCGACAGATGGTGCCGCGATTATCCTAGCAGGTGCGTTACCAACCGCTGTCATGTCAATTTTTACCGATTGGTTCTTAGGTTTAATTGAAAGACGCCTAGATCCAGCAAGCCGTACTAGTAAATAAAGATGAATGATTTTCTTGCTTATTAGTAGAATACATTAAACTTTTTATAAAAATAAAAACATGATAAATCTAGTAAGGTTTAAACTTACTAATTTATCATGTTTTATTTGTACCTAGTTAGGAAATCAACGATAGATGATTCATATTACTTTAAATTAATTTTATATAACAAAAAAGCACCTGAATTAATGCTACGCTTAAAACACTCTGATGACAAAAAACAGATACAGTTTATCCCGTATGAAAAAATACGTGAGAACAAAATTGGGATCTTAGTCATAACGGATAATGCAAACCGCTTAAAACAAATCAAAGAAAATCCGCAAAATGCTATCAATATCGTAACTAGCGAAGATACATTGCTGGAACAATCCGTCTCAATTAAATAAGCTCCCTCACAAAAAGTCTTAAAAATTCCGTCGAATGAAACGAAATTTTTAAGACGTCTTTCTTATTTCTTCAAATGATAACTATAGGTGCTAACAATAATATGTTCACGCCATGACAGACGGAAGCGTAAACGCAAGCTTGTTTGGTTATGCAAGATATTTTGCCAACGACGTTTTGGTACAAACTGCGGGATAATGACCGTCGTGGTGTAATTATTTTGTCGCGCTTTTTTGCTGACAATATCCACGTACCGAATAACTGGATTTTCAATCGAACGATACAAGGAATGAACAATCGAAAAACGAACATCAGGGAATTTTGCTTTAAATTCTGCTTCAATTTCTTTTTCCTTTTGAACATCTTCATCTAACGATACGTGCATGGCTACCACATAATCGCCTATCGAACGCGCATAATTCAACGCACCAATGTTTACACGAGTGACATTCCCAACTAAAACAATGACTGTATTGCCATCATACGTATGCAACTTCACATCTTCTTCTAAACGTAATTGTTCTGCTACTTTTTTATAATGATCATGTATTTTATAGAAAATAAACAATAAAATTGGCATGATAATAAAGAACGGCCAAATATCATCTAAACGATAGGCAAATAAAATCGCAATAATCGCGTAAGAAATGAACGCACCAATAATATTCGCAATCGATTTTTTTAACCAGCCTTTGCCTTCTTTGCGCCATTTAATGACCATTCCTGTTTGGGATAACGCAAAAGGAATAAATACACCAATCGAATAGAGTGGGATTAAACGTTCAGTGGACCCTTGGAAAATAAAGAGTAAAACAATCGAACCGGCTGCTAATGTGATAATCCCATTGGAATACCCCAGACGATCGCCACGATCTTGATATAAATGCGGCATAAATTTATCTTTAGCTAAATTATACGCCAGTACAGGAAATGCTGAAAATCCAGTATTTGCGGCTACCGCTAAAATTAATGCTGTCGCAAATTGTAAGACATAAAACAAGACGCCATGACCAAAAACAGCTTGTCCCACTTGAGAAAGGACTGTTACTTCTTTTTCAGGTACAATCCCATACCAATAGTTGATAAAGGTAATCCCTACGAAGAAGAATCCTAAAATAGCTGCCATTAAGGTTAAAGTTGCCGCTGCATTTTTAGCACGTGGTTTTTTAAAGAAAGGAACCGCATTACTAATCGCTTCAACCCCAGTTAATGAAGAAGAACCAGAAGAAAAGGCACGTAATAATAAGGCAATAGAAATTCCCGGTACCATCGTTCCTGGTAAAGCTGTTGCATGTAAAGGTGCTGCTCCTGTAACAATTTTAAATAAACCTATGACAATTAATAAACTAATAACCGCAATAAAGGTGTAAACTGGTACCATTAAAAATGTTGCTGATTCTCGCAAACCACGTAAGTTCATCATCATGATGAGCAACACAATAATGACAGAAATAGCCACTTGATGACCATAAAGAGCTGGAACAGCCGAAGTAATGGCTTCAGCACCTGCTGAAACAGACACAGCAACGGTCAGCATATAATCAATAAGCAATGAACCACCCGCAATCAAACCGGCTTTTTCCCCTAAGTTTTCACTACTTACTACATACGCCCCACCACCATGAGGATACGCATGAATAATTTGTCGATACGATAAGGTTAATGATACTAATAAAATAATGACAAATGCTGCAATTGGTAAGGAATACCAAATCGCTGCCGCAGATAAAGTGATTAAAACGACCACAATCTGCTCTGTACCGTATGCAATTGATGATAAGGCATCAGATGATAATAAAGCTAAGGCCGCAAAACGAGTTAATTTCTGATCATCGTTCTCTGCAGATTTTAACGGTTTGCCTACCAACAAACGTTTTAACGCATTCACTTCTTTCGCTCTCCTTGAAAAAATATTTTTTATTTTGTTATTTTACATTTTTTATCTTTTGCCGATTTTCTCTGGAACAAGACTGTATATTACTCCTCGCTATGGTAAAAGTCAACGAGCTTCTGTGTTGTTTTTCATCATATTTTTTTAGGTATTTTCATTTTTTCATTACATTTTCTAAGGTTAACAAAAACACAAAGAAACTGTTTAAATTAACGGAATAACTCCATCAATTCAAACAGTTTCCTTTCACTTTTAATGGAAAAAATGACTCTTATGCGCTAATTCTTCGACACGTGCCATTGGTTTCACCATAAACGGACAAAGCACTGTCCCAATAATCCCAAATACCACAAAAATTCCACCTAAAACCCATAAGTCGAGAGTGGCATTAGGCCAATAAATCCCTCCTGCGGACTCACGCAATAGATTAACTGCATAGGTGAAGGGTAATAATGGATGAATAAATTGGAAGAATGGTCCGGAAACTTGAATTGGATAGTTCCCACCACCACCAGAAATTGAGAGAACTAATAAAATAATCCCAATCCCTTTACCAACATTCCCAAAAAGACCCACAAAAACATAAATCATCATCATAAAGGCTAGTGCCACAAGTAAACCAAATAAGATACTATAAACTGGCTCACGAACATCTACTCCTAAAGCAAAGTAATTTCCTAAAGTAACAATCAAGGCTTGCCCAATTGCAAAAGTTAAGAAAGTCATCATACGTGCTACGAACATTTCACGTTTACTAAATCGTTTTTTATCTTCACCTTCTAAGTGGAAGGCTGTTCCTGCTACACTTGATAACAACAAAGCACCTACCCATAAACATAAAGCCGTATAGAATGGTGTACTTGCAGAACCATTATTTTCAATTGGATACATTGTGGTTGTTTTTAACTCAACGGGTGTTGTAAAGAAGTCACTTTCAGCTTGTGCATCATTTTTTAGCAGTTTAATGATATCTCCTAAATCCGCAATTTCTTCTCCTTTATGGATAGCCGTTGCAGCTTTATGCACTCCATTTTTCAGAGAAGGCCATTCATCTTCAATCAGACCTGCTGCCATATCCAATGCCGATTCAACTGTCGGTAATTTTTCATGAACAGTATCTAATGTAGAAGTCACTTCATTTTTCAATGTTGGCCAATCATTGACAACAAAATCTGCAGCTTTATTGAGTTTGACTGTTAATTCAGGAAGTTCATTTTGGTATAAGTCTACCCCTTTATTAATACCATCAACAATTTCATCCATATGACCGTTTAACATGACGTTTGCATCATGAATTTCTTGTCCTAAAGCCGGCATTTCTTTTTCGTATTTTTCTAACATGTCAATCGCATTTGTAACTGTTTGAGCAGTAGAACTCAATAGTCCATCTAAATCAATTTTATTGGCATCTGCTAATAAATCTTGGGCGTTAGTTAAGCCTGGAATCAATTTATTTTCTAATAATGCTCGCACATTTTGGCTAATCTCATCCACATTAACATCATTACTTAAAGCAGCTAAGTTCCCAGATAAGCTTTCTAATTGTTGTAAAAATTGTTGGATTTCTTCTTTGCTAATCGTTCCAACACCCGCAGCTAAGTTCGTTGCTGTCTTTTGTGCTGAAGACATTAAATCGCGAACTTGAGTTAAGCGGGCAATAGGTCCACTAAAGTCACCATCTAATTGTGATTGTAATTGACTTAACCAATCTATTAAATCTGTTACGATTTGTTGTTGCTTTTCTAAACTTGTCGCGATGTCATTTAACGTTTGTTTGAGTGCCTCACGTTCTTCAGGTGTTAATTCTTCCGCATTAGTCACAATCGTATTCAAGGTATTTGCCCAATTATTGACGGTCGTTGCTAAGCCGGTAATCATTTCAAAATTCGTTTGGACAGCTTGAGTAATCGCATCTAAATTATCATCTAATTTATACGCTGCTTCAATCGTTTTATCCGCAAAAAAGCGCGCATCATCACTTAATTGATGAATTTTAGGTAATAGGGCTTGAACATCTTGAATAATTTGTAATCCTTGCTTTGCTTCGCCAATTCCTTCAGTTAATGTTGCTGAAATATTGTCAAAGTCTTCATCAATCATTGAAATTTGGCGACCTGCATTTTGAATTTCTGGAATTTTTTCTTGTAAAGTCAAAATAATTTTAGCTTGTTCTTCGATTTGAGGCATTTTATTATTCATAGCCACTAATTTTTCGCCCATGGCATCAATTTCAGGAATGTGTGCAACAAATTCATCGGCTTTTCCTAATTTTTCTTTTAGTTCAGGGAATTTTGCTTGGAATGCAAGTACATCCTTCGTGTAACCATCAATTTTATCGGCATTCGCATCTACTTCCAAAATCAAATTTTTAATTTTATTAATTGAAACTAAATTTGATTCTACATTATAACCAAGTTCATTTAACGCTTTTAATAATGTTTCGCTTGCAGTGTGAATGAAATTTTGCGTAATTTGTTCTTGCAGACTGCTAGCACCTTTAGCTGTAATTTTTGGGGCAATCGCATTGATTTTTTCATTAAAATAATAATCAATTTCCGGCTTTTTAATTTCGCCCGTTGTAAAGCTTAATAAATCACTAGAGAAATTTTTAGGAATATAAATCCCAGCATAATATTTCCCAGATTTCACGCCTTCTGTCACTTCTTTTTTTGAGTCAACGAACCGCCAGCCTAATTGATCGTTGTCATGCAATGTCTCAATGACTTGATTGCCTATCGCGATTTCTTTGTCTTTCAATTTTGATCCTTCATCGTCGCTATAAATAGCAATCGGTAGTTCATTGGTATTACCGTAAGGATCCCACAATGCTTTAATGTTAAACCACGCATACAAAGACGGCAACGCCATTAATGCAATAACGAGGAAGATTGTAACCGGATTGCTTGCCAATCGTTTCCAATCAAGTTTGTATAATGCCCAAGTATTTTTCAAATGTTGGGGGAATTGTTTTATCTGATTCACTTTTTTTCACCATCATTTCTTCAATGTCGTTGGATAATTTATCACGATTTCAAGCTTCTTTCCATCTAATTGCTTCTCTTTTACTGTTTTTTTAGACATTTATTTATTTATGTCCAAAAATAAAAGAGAAGCTCTTGACTTCTCCCTTACTCTTGCGCTTGTTTTGCTTGTAAAAATGAATCTAATAAATTTACAAAAGTCTGATCTAAGAAACTCTCATCATCTTTTCTTGTTAGTTGTTTCACTGGAGTTTCCTCATTATCAAAATATGAGATGGGAACAAATAATTCATTTTGAACCATAACAGTAATTTTTGGATGATACGTGAAGTCACCACACGGTCCTGCAATTAAACGCGCCAATTCATAATGCGTATCGTCTAATTTACGGAAACGATAATAATGATCTTCCCAGAATATTTTTTCATCACTACATAATTTGACAGTATCTCGCCAATTTGCCATTATTTTCGCCACCTTCTTGTTTTTTTTATTCTACCAAAAATAACAAAAAAGTGAAGGATTAACCACTCCATCTAATTTTTTGAAAATTCAAAACACTATTGGTAAAACGTATCATAGACTGGTATGATAAGAGAAAGGAGGCGCGCATATGGCAATTTTAACATTTGAAAATGTTTCACTTATCAGACAACAACAACCACTTTTAGACACTATTAATTGGCAAATTAAAGAAGGTGAAAATTGGGCTATTTTAGGGTTAAATGGGGCCGGGAAAACCTTATTACTCCAGTTAATCACTGGCAGTCTTTGGCCTTCTAAAGGAAAATTAACGGTTTTAGATCAAGTATTTGGGCAAGCATCGATTCCAGAGCTTTCTAAACGAATTGGCTGGGTTAGTACCGCGTTACAATATCGTTTGAATGTCAGCGATACCGCTGAACGAATTGTTTTGTCGGGGAAATTTGCTAGTATCGGCATTTATCAAGAATTTACTGATGAGGATTTAAATAAAGCAAAAGAACTGCTGGTTTCTTTAGATGCTGAAAGTTTGATTGGTAAAAACTACCATTTTCTTTCTCAAGGCGAACGTCAAATTGTCTTAATTGCACGAGCATTGATGGCAGAACCAGAGTTATTAATTTTAGATGAACCGTGTAACGGACTAGATCTGTTTGCTCGAGAAGAATTGCTAATCAAAATCGATCACTTAATTCGCCAACCTAACGCACCCAGTCTATTATTTGTTACGCATCATACAGAAGAAATTTTACCAATTATTAGCCATGTCATGATGTTAAAGAATGGGAAGATTTTTGCCAAAGGGACTCGTCCAGAAATTTTAACGCCTGAATTACTGCCAAAATTTTATGATAAACCAGTAACTACCTATCAATTAACTGAACAACGTCAGATGATTTTACCTGTGAATCACTTGAATTAGTAGATTGAACAAAAAAATGCGTGGAATCGTTAATCCACGCATTTTTTTTATTCTCGATTTTTACGAATCGCTGCTTGTACTGCATTCATTACCGCTGAACGAAAACCATCTTTCTCTAAAGAAGCAACCGCCGCAATGGTTGTTCCTCCAGGTGAGCAAACGGCATCTTTTAATTCAGCGGGATGCTTGCCGGTCTCTAGGACCATTTTAGCCGCACCTAACACTGCTTGGGCTGCAAATTCGTAGGCATCTTGCCGACTCATTCCTTCTGCAACTGCACCATCTGCTAAAGCTTCAATAAATAGATACACATAAGCTGGTGATGACCCACTAACACCGATGACTGCATCTATTTGACTTTCAGGTAAAATCTTAGCACGACCAAAGCTTTCAAAAATTTGAATCAGCAATTGACGTTCCTTTTCTGTACAATATGAATTGACTGAAATCGAAGACATGCCTGCTCCCACTGTTACGGGCGTGTTAGGCATAGCGCGAGCAATTTTGTGAGCGCCTAAACCAGCTTCAATTACTTCTAAAGACACACCTGAGGCAACAGAGACCAATAGATGATTGTCCGTTACATAGTTCTTAATCGTGGGTAATACGTTGATTAATATTTGGGGTTGTACAGCTAAAACAATGACCTCCACTGATGCAAATAGCTCTTTTTCATCCACGAGCGCTTGAATATGATAGGCTGTCTCAACCTTTTTTAAGGTTGGTTCATATCGATGATTATACACATAAATTTCTTCAGGTTGATACATGCCTGATTCAATCAAACCATGGATCATTGCTTCTGCCATATGACCGGCACCATAAAAACCAATTTTGCTCATTTTCCTTCACTCCTATTCAAAAGATTCTACACGTGCATTTATGATTTCTAAATAGCCTCGCATAGGAACTTGAACTTTTATATAAATATTTGCTGACATTTCTAAGATTATTTCTTCCTCACCTTGTTGAAATACGCCAAAATACTTGCCAGAGGGATCTTCATATTTTTTTACTAATAAGTAATACCCAGACTTTTCAACTGGTTGACGAAATAAAAAAGATTGACGCACACGTTGAAAAGTAAACCAGACTAATAAAATCAGTGTTAGACTGACGACAATGTATCCCATTTATTCACCAACTTATTTTTTATGTACTAGACCCTTCTCGTCTACTGTAATATTTAAACCTACGCTGATTTTCAAAGCAATATCAACCGAGTTCATCACATCATTTTGTAGACGACACACTTTTTCTTTTAATCGTGACTTATCAATTGTGCGAATTTGTTCCATTAAAATAACAGAATCGCGACCTAACCCTGTCCCAGCTGCTGTAATTCCAATATGTGTTGGTAACTTGGGTTTTGCCATTTTTGCAGTGATGGCTGCAATAATAACTGTGGGGCTAAAGTGATTCCCTAAATCATTTTGAATCACTAATACTGGACGTAATCCACCTTGCTCAGAACCAATGACTGGAGATAAATCTGCAAAGTAAATTTCACCACGTTTGACCATAGACATCTTCCTTTCTTAATTATATTCTCGTGGTATTCGTTCTGAAAATGAACAAATAACTTCATAATGAATCGTATCTAAATAATCGGCTACTTCCTGCAACGTAATTTCCTTATCTTTATCTTTGCCAATTAACGTAACACGAGTACCGGTTGCAACGGGTTTTGGTAAACGAATCATCAACTGGTCCATACACACCCGACCAACAATTTCACAAAATTCCCCTTCAACTAATACATGGAAACCTTGCATTTTACGCAAATAACCATCTGCATACCCAATCGGAACTGTTCCAATCCATTCCATTTCACTTGTTTCGTACGTCTTTCCATAGCCAATTCCTTCGCCCTTTGGTACTTTTTTGACTTGTACTAATTGCGAAACTAAAGAGAGTGCGGGTTGTAATGGATAACTGGCGGTCATAGCTGTTCCTGATGGATTCAAACCATACATGGCAATTCCAAAGCGAACCATATTACCTAAATCATCATGCCATAACGATGTGGCACTATTGCTAACATGTACATAATGTGGCAAACGTGGCAAATGCTCCAAGATTTCTTTGAAACGCTGGTTTTGTTTTTGCCAATACATATCCTCTTCTTGATCAGCGGTTGAAAAATGCGTAAAAATACCTTCCCACGTCATCGCAGGAGCCTGCTCGATAAATAACGCCGCCTCTTTGACTTCTTCGACTGTTAAAAAGCCAATTCGGCCCATCCCTGTATCGACTGCAATATGTAGTTTTAGTGGCGTCGTTGTTAGCATTTCATTGGCAGCATGTAACCAGTCAAGTGTGGCTACAGGGACTGCAATATCGTATGTGATAGCTAAAGGAATTACTGAAATATCTATAATTCCTAAACAAAGAATGGGTGCATCGATGCCGTTTTCTCGTAATTCAATTGCTTCATCAATAGTTGCCACACATAGACCAGTCACGCCAACTTCAAGTGCGGCTTTGGAAACAGCCACTGCACCGTGTCCGTAGCCGTTCGCTTTGACTGCTACAAAAATGTCTTTTCCTTGATTATGTGCAAGCTCATTTTTAAGATTTTGCTGAATTGCTTGTAAATCTACAACTATTTTGGTTGGGCGATGATAAGAGATTGCCATCGAATATCCTTCTTTCTATTTCTCTAAAATAATTTGTGCAAATGCGAGTTCTTCGGTATGCGTGATGCTGACAAAAACATTGCCTTCTGTAAAAGGTGATTTTGTTACAACAGGCGCACCAAAATCATTGGTTAAAATTTCTAAATCTTGAAAGGTAACTTTACCAATTCCAGTTCCCCATGCTTTTGAAAATGCTTCTTTGCAAGCGTATCTGCCACCTAAAAATTCAATTTGACGTTTTAGAGGTAAGTTATCAAATAACATGTGCTCATTGGGAGTTAATATCCGTGAGATAAATTTTGGTTTATCTTGGATAAGTTTTTTTATACGTGCTAAATCTACAGCATCGATTCCAATTCCTTGAATCATAGGTTCCTACTCTTTCCTTTTAAGTTAGCTTTATTCTACCAAACTTTAAAAGAAATACCACTGAAAATTTTTTCAGAAACAAAAAAAACACCCAAGAAAATTTCTTTTCTCAGGTGCAGATGGGTAATTTTTAACGACTTATTCGTTGGTCTTCAGCCATTCATAAAATCATTAATTTTTTCTTAATCTTGGTTATTGCGAATAACGAAGCTACGTTTTTTATCGCTTGGACGACGGCTTGGTTTACGAGAACCACCGTCTTTATTGTAACTACCTTTGTTTGTGCGACGACCTTCTTTGTCATCACGGTTGCGATCACGATCGCCACGGCTTCTGTTACGGTCATCGCGTCCACGTCCGCCTTCACGACGTCCGCCACGGTTGTTACTGCTACGACGTCCGCCACCACCTTTGAATGATTTTTTCCCTTGTGGTAATGGGCGTTCAGGTGTAATTTTTACTGGAACTAAATCAGAAGGATCTTTGGCTAATGTTTTTAATAACAATGCCGCTAAATCTTGTGCTGAATATTGTTCTAATAATTGATCTGCGCCTTGTAGGTATTTTTCCAACCCATTGGCATCCATTTTTTCTTCAACAGTTTCCATAGCCGCACCAATTTGACCTTTGAAAGCTTCTTTTTCGGTTGGTGGACGTAGTGTTGACATACGTTTTTTCGTTAAGTTTTCAATGACATGTAAGTAACTCATTTCGTTTGGTGTTACGAAAGTGACAGACATTCCGCCTTTACCAGCGCGTCCTGTACGACCAATACGGTGAACATAGCTTTCTGGATCTTGAGGGATATCATAGTTATATACATGTGTCACGCCTGAAATGTCTAAACCACGTGCAGCAACGTCTGTCGCAACTAAGATATCTAGATTGCCAGATTTAAATGCACGTAACACACTCATACGTTTTTGTTGAGAAAGATCACCATGGATGCCTTCTGCTTTGTATCCGCGTGCTTCTAAACCACGTGCTAATTCGTCAACGCGACGTTTTGTACGACCAAAAACAATTGTTAATTCAGGTTTTTGAACATCTAATAAACGTGTCATGATATCAAATTTTTCGAAATCTTTTGCACGTACATAATATTGATCAATCAAATCAGCAGTCATTTCTTTTGTTTTGATTTTTACATGTTCAGGTTCTTTCATAAATTTTACGCCAATGTTTTTAATTGCTGGTGGCATTGTTGCAGAGAATAATAATGTTTGGCGTTCTTCAGGGACTTGGGCAATAATTGTTTCAATATCTTCTAAAAAGCCCATATTTAACATTTCATCTGCTTCATCTAAAACTAATGTTTCTACTGTTGCTAATTTTAAAGTGTGACGGTTAATATGGTCTAACATACGTCCAGGTGTTCCTACAACAATATGTGGACGATCTTTTAGTTGACGGATTTGGCGACCAATATCAGCACCACCGTAAACAGCTTGTACACGGATTTTTTTGTCTTTACCTAAACGGTATAATTCTTCTTGTGTTTGGATAGCCAACTCACGAGTTGGGGCAATTACTAGACCTTGTAATTGTTGTTTTGCTGGGTCAATTTTTTCTAACATTGGTAGACCAAATGCAGCAGTTTTACCTGTACCTGTTTGGGCTTGTCCAATCACGTCTTTACCTGTCAATGCTAGTGGAATTGTTGCTTCTTGGATGGGTGTTGCTTCTTCAAAGCCGGCACGCTCAATCGAAGTCAATAATTCTTGTGATAGTTCTAATTCTTTAAATTTCAAATGGATCCTCCTAAGTGTGATCGTAGATGATACTCTCATCTCGTCGTTTTTAACTAGATACAATTTTTTGTATCTGTTGATAGTTTGAAGCGTTCGCTTTTTTCCATGATTATCCAAACATGGTCCCTGACATATTTATTTAATCATTTCTCACCGAAAAACCACTTCTTGAAGGCATTAGAAAAGGCTAGAACAAACGATACTTTGCTGTTGTCTAGCCTCATTTTGAATTTATAATGATAGGATCATTTCTTTTTTATCTAAACCGCAACCGGCTTAGGTTATCAGTTATTCCAATTTTTTCTTCATCTTTCGGCACTTAAACAGTCTAACATAGGTTGAAAATTTCAGCAAGTTTCCACGCTTGCTTACAAGAAATTTCTTTTCCAGTTACTTTTCTTTATAACTTGGCAACAACCTCTGCTAATCCCATGCCATTACTACCTTTTAAGACAATGCTGTCTGTTGGCAATAAATCGGCTTTAATTTGCGCTATTAAGTCTTCTTTTTGATTAGGTTCAAAATAATACACCTTGCTGCTTACAGCATCATGTAAAGCTGACATCTCTTCACCATACAAGTATACGATATCATAGTTGTTGCTAAGATGATCGGCCATTTGACGGTGCATTGCTTTTGAATCAGGACCTAATTCAAGCATATCTGCTAATACAGCTAAGCGACGACCAGGTAAGTCTAACTGTCCAAAACTATCTAGGACTAAGCCCATCGCCGTTGGATTGGCATTGTACACATCGCTTAAAATATCTGCACCATTCGAAGCTTTTAACCACTCGGTACGATTTTTAGTTAGTTTAAATTCAGCTAAGCCCGTAGCAATTTGTTCGGTTGTTAAACCAAAGTAACGGCCAAATCCATAAGCAATTAAAGCATTTTTGACATTATAGCCACCTAAAACTGGAATACGGTATTCATTACCATCAATCATAAACGTCGTTTCTTCTTTGGTTTCATTTAAAATTTCACCACGAATGGTTCCTTCGCTTAATCCAAATGTCGCAAGTTGTTGCGTCAAATCGGCGAACAATGGCTGTAAGAGTGGTTCATCACCAGGAATAATCAACAAGCCATCTTCTTTTAAGCCATCGACAATTTCCATTTTGGCAGCAGCAATCCCTGCACGTGAGCCTAAGTGTTCAATATGAGCTTCCCCAATTAGAGTGATGGCTGCTGCATCTGGTTTAGCTAATTTTGATAAGAAAGAAATTTCACCGGCATGGTCCATTCCCATTTCTAAAATTAACATTTCCGTGTCTATCGGCATATGTAAAATCGTATAGGGCATTCCCAAATCGTTATTGTAATTTCCTTGCGTTTTATACGTACGGAATTTTTGTGCCAACACTGATTCTGTCATATCTTTGGTTGTTGTTTTACCGTTACTGCCCGTAATTGCCGCAAGTTTAGGTGCCACTTTTTGTTGGTAATAGACAGCAAGTTGTTGAAAAGCTTGGGTGGTATCTGTTACAGGCAACACAGCTATATCCGTTGGTGCCTCCGAAAGATCGTTGCTCCATAAAGTCGCAACTGCGCCTTTAGCGATTGCTTGTCCAATAAATTCATGTCCATCACGAGCACCAGCTAACGGAACAAATAAGCTACCTTCTTGAATTAAACGACTATCAAATTCAACACTAGTTACCACCGCTTCTGAATTTCCAACCAATGAAATCTGCAACGCATCTGCGATTTCTTTTACTGTTAACTTCATGTTCTTCTCCTTCATATAAAAACAAGGCATGTCGAGTTTGCTCGATGATGCCTTGTCGATTTATTTCATCTCTGTTAGAAAGCTTTGGCGTTGCTCATATCGTTTTACACCTAATTGAATTAATTCTTCAATTAAATCACCATACTGCAAACCTGTTTCGCTCCACAATGATGGATACATACTAAATTGAGTAAAACCAGGCATTGTATTTAATTCATTTAAGAATAATTCATTTTTATTCGTCAGGAAGAAATCGCAACGACTTAAGCCGCTACCGCCGAGCATTGTATAAGCAAGTTTTGCATATTCTTGGGCTTTTTCTTGCACTTCATCAGGAACTTGTGCAGGAATTTGCATCACAATGTTGTTGTCGATATATTTTGAGTTGTAATCATAAAAAGCAACATCTTTAACAATTTCACCCGCCATTGTTGTGCGCACATCTTCATTTCCTAAAATCGCTACTTCAATTTCACGAGCTTCAATACCTTGTTCAATGACTGCACGAGTATCGTATTTGTAAGCTTCTTCTAACGCATTTTGTAATTCAACGCGATTTTCCGCTTTTGAAATGCCCACACTTGATCCCATATTCGCCGGTTTAACAAACATTGGGTAACGTAAAGAACCTTCACATTGTTCAAAAATTTGTTTTGGATTTTCTTTCCATTGATTTTTCAATACTGGAACATAAGGAACTTGTGGAATGCCTGCTGAATGCAAGATATATTTCGTCATAATCTTGTCCATGCCACAAGCACTTGTTACAACGCCAGCACCAACATACGGCATCCGAATTGTCTCCAAGAAACCTTGAATCGTACCATCTTCTCCATTTGGACCATGTAATAAAGGAAAGACAATTGCATCGTCTTCTTTAATATCTCCTGGTTGAATCAATGTTCCTGTAAATTCGCCTGCTTCACCTGTCGCTGACCAAGTTAAGTGTAATTCTTCTGGTGCTGCGGGTTTGTCAGTTAACAAAGGCCCTTTCACCCATTGTCCATCTTTTGAAATAAAGACGAGTTGTACTTGATAATAGTTGTAGTAAATAGCATTAAGTACAGAAAAAGCTGATAAAATAGATACATCATGCTCTGCACTTTGTCCGCCGTAAAGTAAAATAATTTTCAACGTTTTTCCTCCTGTGTTTAGAGTCACATTTCACGTATGATTCTCACATATTTTAGCACAAAATAATACTTTGTCACATCATTAACTGTTATTTTGCGAGTCTTCTCACTGAATTTTTTGCCATGCTTTCATTTAATCAAATTACTCACAATAGTTTCGGATATTTTGTTCTAGAATTTGATAAAAATGTTGACGATCATTTTTAGTAAAGGCTTTGGGTCCCTTGGTTCGTTTCCCAGCTTTACGCATTTGCGTCCCTAGATAGCGTTGTGCCAATAGTTGATCGATTGTTTCTGGTAAATATTCTTTTCCTGAATGATGAAAAACGCGTACTTTTTTTGGTAAAACCAACGATGCCAAGCCATAATCTTGGGTAATCAAAAGATCGTTGGGTTGAATTTCTTTCACAATTTGAAAGTCTGCACTATCTGCGCCTTTATCAACATAAATAAACCGAACAAAATCAGGATACTCTTTTGTTGTATAATGATCGACACTCGTGACAATTAACACGGGCAACTTAAATTTTGCACCTAATTGAATCACTTCTTCTTTAACCGGTGAACCATCACCATCAATTACTAAACGCATTTTCTCACCTACTTTACTTTTATTATAGAAGTTTTTGAAAGAAAAAACCACCAGACTTTTTATCTAGTGGTTTGTTTAAGATACTGAATACTTTTTTCGAGACGCTCCAAGCCATCGAACACCTTTGCTTTAGGACAGCCAATATTTAAACGTAAAAATGACTGCCCATTCCCACCATAGACACTGCCATCCATAATGGCAACTTTGCCAATATCAATTAGCGCTCTTTGGAGTTCAGTCATATCTACGCCTAATTGGCTAATGTCTAGCCACATTAAATAGGTCGCTTCAGCAGGAATAATCTTTATTTCAGGAATGTTCTGTTGAATAAAAGCAGTGACCATCGCAATGCTTTCATCTAAATAATTGTTTAATTCATCTACCCAATACCCACATTCGTCGTATGCTGTCATCGTTGCCAACATTCCTAGCGTACTTGCAGAAGAAAGCCCATCTTGATTTTTTAAAGCCAATTGAAACTGGGCACGTACTTGTGCGTCTGGCAAAATGGCGTACGAAAAAACTAACCCTGGAAAATTAAATGTTTTAGAACCGGAACTAACTAACGCTATTTTTTTGTTAGAAAAATTAAGAATTGGCTGATGTGTCACTCCTTTTCGCAAGACGTCCATGTGGATTTCATCTGAAATCAAAAAAACCTCATACTGTTCACATAATGCGACAATTTTTCTAAGCTCTTGCGTGGACCACACCCGTCCAGTAGGATTGTGTGGCGAGCATAATAATAAAATTGTATTGTTTTTTTGTGCTAATTTTTCTTCCAAGTTCTGAAAGTCTATCGTATAACGATTCTCTTGATAGCAGAGTGGATTTTCAACCACTTGTCGGTTATTTCCCTCAATCACTTTAAAAAAAGCATCGTAAGCAGGTGTTTGAACAACCACACCCTCATGTTCTTTTGAGACCAATTGAATTAACTTAGAAATCGAATAAATAACAGATGGACTATACATGAGCCACTCTTCATTAAGCGGCGTATCAAAACGGTTTTGATACCATTGACAGACACTACTTTTAAAGGTGGTATGATTCCAACGAGTATACCCAAAAACTGGATGCTTTAAACGTTGTGTAAGCACCTCAATAACTTCTTGAGGCAATGCAAAATCAGTATCAGAAATCGTAAATGGCAAAAGATCAGCGACACCAAAACGGTCTTGAACAAAATCCCATTGGGTACAAAAAGTTCCTTTACGATCTATGATGTTATCAAAATTCAAAATTATTCCTCCTTGTTAAAGCAATTCATCTAGCGCATTACGCACTGTCGTTACTTTGGTCCCAATAATCACTTGAACATTTTTATCATCTAAATGAACAATTCCTAACGCCCCAAGCTCTTTTAAACGAGCATCATTCACTAAGGTTCCATCTTTTAATACCAAACGTAAGCGTGTAATACAATTATCTAAAGACTCGATATTTTCAGTACCACCCAAAGCAGCTAAAATTCCTGTTGCATCAAAACTGCCTTTTTTACTATAGTTTACTTCTTCATTAGAATATTCCGTTGTATCAATGACTTCTTCACGTCCAGGAGTAGCTAAATTTTTTCGGACAATAACAAACTTAAAGACAAAATAATATATTGCAAACCAAAAGGCTCCCACAATCAAGACTAGCCACCATTTCGTATAGTTGCCTTGCATAATACCAAAGATTAAGAAGTCAAGAACGCCACCATCTGTATTACCAATCGTAACGCCTAATAAGCTCATCACCATAAAACCTAGACCAGTCATAATCACATGGAAAATCCATAAAAACGGACTAACAAATAAAAATAAAAATTCAATCGGTTCAGTAATTCCTGTAACAAAAGTTGCAATCACTCCTGAAATCAATAAGCCTTTGATTTTAGCTCGATTTTGGGACTTCGCAGTATGATACATCGCTAATGCCGCTGCCGGTAATCCAAACATAAATGTTGGCATCTTTCCTTGCGAAAGAAAAGCTGTCGCACTTGGACTGATAGGTAAATTATTCTGCAATTCCGCATAAAAAATATTTAATGCACCAAACACTTCATTGCCATTGATAATTGCTGAACCTCCTGCTTCGGTAAAACGAATCATCGATACTAGGATATGATGCAAACCAAAAGGCAATAACAAACGCTCGCCTGAACCAAATAAGAAAGGCCCAAATGCGCCAGCTTTTTGAATGGCTAATCCAATTGTAGTAATGACCAATGCAAAAATTGGCCAAATCACTGGAATTAAAAGACCAATAACCGGCATAACGAGTGAAGTGATGATAGGCACAAAACGTACGCCTGAAAAGAATGCAAAGCTATCAGATAATTGAATCGTATAAAAACGTTTATGCAGTTGATAAACGACTAACCCTGCAATAATCCCGCCAAGTACGCCCATTTCAATTGTTTGAATCCCAAAAACCATTCCTTGACCTGCTTCACGCAAATTTTCAGGGTCAGCCAAGCGTCCAGTTTCTTGCAAATAGAAATTAATGGTTAAGTTCATAATGACATATCCAACAAAACCAGAAAATGCGGCTACGCCTTTTTCTTTACGTGCAAGACCTAATGGAATCGCCATCGCAAATAAAACAGGTAAATAGCTAAAAGCAAAACCTCCGACAGTCGACATTAAACGAAAAATAATTTGTAAGAAATGATTACCTAAAAAAGGAAACGCATCAATCGTTGCTTGACTTGAAAACGAACTTCCTATTCCTAATAAAATCCCCATAAATGCTAATAATGCGACTGGTAACATAAATGTTTTTCCTAAACCTTGAAAAAATTCCCAAGCACTACCTTTTTGCTTTTTCATAGAATAAACTCCCCTCAACTTTTGGTTACCCTTATTTTAGGTAATCTATCCATTTTGACAAGCGCTTTCAAAAAAATGAATGGAGATACATACGTTTGTATCTTCATTCGTGAGAACTTCTGCCAGCCAGTTGAATTAATAGAATATCTAAAATAGCCGATAACGAAACTCTTGAGCTTAAATCAACTTCTTCAAAATAAATCATATCTACTGATGCTTGTAATGTATGAGTAGCAAGCGTTTCTAAACGGCTATTTTCCGTACCCACAATTGCTAAAACCGGTACATTATTTTGTTGTAAATTCAAAGCATATTCAATAATATGAATTGTTTCTCCACTATTACTAACAATAATAGCTAAATCATCACAACTTAAACTTTTAGAAACTGCTTGTTGTTCATCCCAATCAATTCTGGCATTTGCTTTTTTTCCTAGAAAAGTTAGTTTTCGTGCGGCTTCAATACAGTTTGGTAAACTCCCGCCTACGCCAAAAATCTCAATCACTTTAGCATGATATAAGGCATCAACAATTTCTTTGATTGGCGCTTGTTGTAATAAACGAAGTGTCTGGGATAATTGAAGTTGGATTGATTGTGACAAACTTATGATGCTTGGATTCGTTAGTTCACGCTCACCACGTTCAGTTTGACTATACTGAGCAATAGCATATTTTAATTCTTGAAAACCTTTAAACCCCAAATGTTTAGCCGTACGTGAAATAGTCGCTGTCGATAGAAAAAGTTTCGCTGCTAACTCATCAATTGTTAATTGTTTTATTTCTGTTGGATTACGTAAAATATAGTCAAACACTTGCTTTTCTAATTCACTTAATTGTGGACGCTTTTTCTGTAATTTATTGATAAGAGATTGCATAACTTACTCCTTTTTTTCACTCAGTATAGCATGAAGAAAAAAATAAAATAGCAATTACTTCAACAATTTTCGTTCATTTGTTGAAATAATTGCTATTGATTAACGGATTAAATCTAAGCCTGGATAATCCATAATTTGTTGAATTTGTGCGCGTGTTGTCAAGGGAACATCGCCTGATAAGGTATGAGCTACTACTGCATTTGTTGTCGCAAATTCAGCGGTTTTTTCTAGCGACCACTTTTCTGCATAGCCCAATAAAATACCTGCTGCATACGCATCACCTGCGCCAATTCGATCTAATACTGTAAGTAATTTTGGTTCCGTCTCGTAATGTGCGTTCTTCGTGATGATTCTACCACTAATATACGGTTTTTCAGACATTGTGGTACGCTGCGTCCCAGCAAACCACTCCACCTCATAATGCGCCAAAAATCGTTGAATATAACGAACATTATCTTCATTCGCTTCTTTAGGTATTTCGAGTAACTCAAGTAAATCTCTCGATGTTCCGAATACAAGGTCACAATAGGGTAAAATCGCTTCGTAACGTGCTTTCATCAAGGCCTTTTTACCTGCTTCGGTATTTAGACTTGGACGAAAATTAAAATCAAAGCAAACTTTTTTTCCTAGTTGTTTAGCCTGCTGGGCAAGCGCGCATGCTGTCTCCCACGTAGCATCGGTTAAACTTAAGGAAATCCCACAAATATGAATCAAATCAACAGTTTCCAAAAATTCCTTGATTAAATAATTGGTTACAGTAGAAATACCAAATGAGCTATTATGGCGATTTTGATAAGTTACATAGGTTGGACGTGAACCAAAACCTACTTCGGCAAAATAACTACCGATGTGATTGTGATATTTACCTACAAAGTCTGTTTTCAACCCAAATTTACGTAAATTAACAATTGCCGCATCCCCTAAACGATTATCAGGGACATTCGTTAACAGCCAAGTATCCAGTCCGAAATGAGCTAAGTTGCCCAAAATATTGACACCCGTTCCTGTATAATCCATCCGCAATGAGTGTGTCTGTTCAAGTAAACGATATTCAGGAGGAGTGAGACGAAGCATTACTTCGCCATAAGCACCAATTTTCATATTTTTCCCTCCACAATGATTATTTCAACGTGTTTTTTGCCATCGCTAATAAGGTTTTCACATCTTCTGGTCGTGTGTCGCCTGTTGCTGAGTCAATAATTGAACTATATACATGAGGGATAATTTTTTGCACACCGGCATCTACAGCGATTTGAACAATTTCTTCAAAATTCTCTAAATCAATTCCGCCCGTTGGTTCTAAATAAAAATCATGTTCTGCACATGCCTTGGCTACTGCTTCGTATTCCTCTTTATGCGCTAAACCTTTCATCGGAAAATATTTGATTGAACTTGCCCCTAAATCTTTTAATAACGCAATGGCAGTTGCTAAAGGTACTTCTGCCGGAGCTTCTTTGGAACTTAACGGACCTGTCGCAATGTTCACATAGCCTACTTTGCCAGTTGGCGAAACCAAAGCATTGATAATTGTTTCTTCTTGACCTAATAATGCCCGTGAAGTTGCTGCACCAGTAAAGACTTGATTAATGTGTTGTGGTTGTAAGACACTTGAAATTCGTGAAACCATTTGGCTTTGATTTGGATCGCCAGCGCCTAAACCGACCGATAATGCGTTGTTCGTTGCTGCTTGATATTTTTTCATATCTTCAATGGCATTTTCATCTGTATCATAGTTTTTTGATAAAACACCTAAAATCACGTGACCTTCTGCTGCTTCATAACATTCTTTCGCATTTTCGACAGAGTTTGCCAATACATTTAAACAGATTCGATTTTCTAAATAATTAGGGGTTAATGACATATTAATCCGCTCCTTTTTCATCCATAATTTGTTGTAAACGTGTTACAATTTTTTTCATTTCTTCTGTATTCACAGAACGAATATCAAATTCAATAATTCCGTTATTGGCTTGGTACTCTCGCGTATACACTGCGGGATTTTGCGCTTTTAATTCCGCAATAACTTCTTTCGCTGTTTTTTCCCCAAAGACTTTTACACTTGCTCGGTAAATATCGCGACCAGCGCCATCTTGAACGACATTCGCTGTTAAATTAGTAATTTGATTGAGGTCTGTGATAAACGGTGCTAACCGTTCTTTCATTGAAGCACCTTGCTCACTACCTTGTGCCACATAATCGGCAATTGCCTGGGTAAAACCTAGGATATTGTCCTTACCGATTTTCATTGCTCGGCCAATGCCTTTGCTTTGTAGACGTACCCATGAAACCAGCTCTTTTTTACCAATGACTAAACCAGCACTAGGACCTTCAATTGCTTTAGCTCCTGAGTAGATAACTAAATCCGCACCAGCTACCATATATTGAAATAAGTCTTCTTCTGCTGCGGCATCGACAATCAATGGCAAGTGATGACGTTTGGCAACCTCAGCTGCTTCCGCTACTGATAGCATACTTTTTTGAACAGTGTGATGACTTTTAATGTACAAAATAGCTGTTGTCTTGTCAGTAACCATCATCTCTAGGTGATCGGCTGTGCACATGTTCGCATATCCGGCTTCAATCACTTGTCCTCCACCTTGATTGACCATTACTTCTACAGGTGTCCCATAATCAACATTATGGCCTTTAGGTAAGATAATTTCTCTTTTTGCTATGCTCGCATCATAGGGATGATACACATGAAATAAACTGCCCTGTCCAATAACAGCCGCTACTGCTTGAGCAATCCCAGCTGAAGCAGAAGAAACAATCTGTGCATCTTCTACCTGTAGTAAATCAGCGATATATTTTCCTGTTTGAATCGCTAACTCTTCCATTTCAAAAAAGTGTTCGCCACCAAAACGTTGCGCCTCTAAAACATTTTCAGATACTTTAGAGACACCTAAAATAGTCATTTTACCAGAAGCATTAATCACTTCTTTTAAACCAAACGTATTATAGTTCATTGTCATAAATTTCTCCTCCAATAATTGTGTGAACAGGTTTGATTTGTACAGGAGTAATCCGAGTAAACCCATTAGAATCTACAAGCTCTTTATCTTCTTCAAGCAACTCAAAAATCGTTAAATCTGCATCAAACGTTTCTTTTAACTGCCCTTTTGTTGTTAAATGGAAATTTTTTGCTGGGGCAACTGTCACTTTCTCAATGATTTCTTCCCAAGAATAACCAATCACATGTAATTTTTCCATAGTAGTGGCTAAATCATAGACCGGACCATTTTTACGATTTCGAATATAAATATCCGAACTGATTGAAGTTGCTTTGATGCCTTCTTTTAAAGCAGTCTCGGCGACAGTGAAATTGAAGCTATCCGTGCCATGACCAATATCAAAGACAATACCTTTACGATATGCTTCCCAAGCTATCGGCTTAATCGTATTGTCAGTAGCCAAAATACCATTTTCTTTACCATTAAAACAATGCGTTAATACATCGCCTTGTTCCATGACTGCTAAAATATCAGCTAGCTCTGGAGGTGCTGAACCAATGTGAACCATTAAGGGGACATGATTTTTCTGCTGAATTCTTTTAGCCAATTCTAAAGGCGTAATGCCATTTTCACCAATGACTGTTTTACTCATCCGAGCTTTAATGCCAACAATAAATTCAGGAAATTCTTTTAATGCTTGGGCTACTAATTCTTCCTTGATTTTAGATAAATCAGCTAGTTCATCTTGTTCGACAATTCCCCACTTAGAAATATTGAGTAGCGCATAGACATTTGTTTTGGCTTGTTGGGCCAAATTGTAGAAACGACCAATATTTTCTGCTCCTGTCGTTCCTGCATCAATCACAGTGGTCACACCTTTTTCTACACCGATTTGATCAGGATAATCATAATATAAACTCATTTCTTCAAAACAATGCACATGATCATCAATCCAGCCAGCAGAAAGATACTGCGATTCCTTTAAATAAAGTGTTTCTTTTGCTTCCTCGGTAATTACCGAGGCAATTTTTACTATTTTACCTGCTTGAATGCCAATTTCTAACATTTGATTGGTTATCATTTTAGCATTTTTTATTACTAAATCTAACATATATTCACCTTATTTCTCTGTAAATTTAAATTTAGACCAAGGATGAATGAATGGTAATAACAAATGTTCGACATCAATAATCTGTCCTACTTTATTTTTACGAGCATCTGCATGCGGCTCTAAAACCACTTGTAATTCATTTTTGTATTTCCCAAACGTATCATTCCCAATCACAATATCCCCTACTTGGAACTCGCTGGTATTGTCATGTGGTGAATTCGAATCTTGTTTATATTTTTTGCGAACTTCTGTTGAACGAACAACTTGGTGCGTAATATCTCCGCGACGATAATGCTGTTCATTTAGTACAATCGCTTTTTCTACTTCATTAATCCCCTCTACAAATTCAATAGCAAAAGCTGTTTGGTAACGATTAACTTGACTTAATGCCTCTAACTCCTCTTCTGAAGCATACGCATTTCCAATAATCACATCATCAATTAAATTTGTTGCAAATAGATGCTTCGCCGCAACTTCCACTGGCAAATGGCGGTGAATTTCTAAGGTAGGTAGCCCATCATTAATGTCCCACGGGCCAACTTCACCCACTTGTGACGTGATAAACGCTGCAGTACGAATGCCATGATTTTTAAAACGTTGACTACATTTTTCAAAGAAATCATAAGGCAATGCCGTTCCTTCTTGTGGATAAAAATTATGGCAACCATATAAATAAGGCGTGTTTGCTTGGTAAGTTAAAATATTATCCAAATAGGCGACATCATTACTCATATTCAACTCAACGGCTAAACCAAAAGGATTGTAAGTGAGCATCGCTTCTTTATTTCCGTCAAAACCCAAATCTAAGCGAATTCCGTCTGCCCCTAATTCATGGAAAAATGTCATATCATCATACGAAATTCCTAGCTCTTCAAAAATATTAGGCGCGACATCTAAGATTGTTTCAAAACCTAACCCTTTCGCATAAAAAATTAACTCTTTAAACTTTTTGGCAACAACTTCTTTGCCTTCTGTTACTTCTAACATACTCATAAAAATTCGGCTAAAGCCATATTTTCCAGCTAAAGCAATATATTCCTTATCTGCTTGTATATCACTGTGATCGGGATAAACCGAAATACCTAGTTGTCGTTTCATATTTTTCCTTGCTCCATTTCTGCATATTTTTGTTGGAATCGATATAAAATCGTTGAACTACCTAGAATCGTAGTTGTTAGAACACCTACTGCTCCAAACACAATAGACACTAGAATAAGACTTATGACTAGCATTAAAATATAACGGAACTTCACTTGATTGCATTTCGTTCCCAATGAACTTTTCATTAATAAAATTTGACTGCCAAAAAATAGGCAAAGAATATAAATCATAATCATTTTTTTCACCAAAGAGGATAGTGGTTAGCTATCCTCTCTCCTTTTTTATTCTGATTCTTCTGCTTCACGTGCTAATTGTTGTTTTTCAAAGACTTTAAAGAATGGATAATAAATAGCTAGCGTGATAAAGAAGTTCACTACTACTAAGACTCCTGCTGCTACACTCCAGTTAGTACTCATCCACGCCGCAATCGGTGCAGGAATCGCAAAACCTAAACGAGCAGCCATCATTGGGATAACACCAGAAACAGTCAAAAAGTAAGACAAAGTTGTCGTTACTAATGGCGCTACAAGAAACGGAATACCCAATATCGGATTCATTACAATTGGTGCTCCGAAAATCACTGGTTCATTAATATTAAAAATTCCCGGTAAGATAGATAGACGGCCTAATTGTTTTAAATATTTAGATTTTGAGAATAAGAACAATACAACGAGTGCTAATGTCGTTCCAGCTCCACCAATCCAAACAAACCATTGTAAAAATTGTTCTGTAAAAATATTTGGTAAGTCATGGGCGTTCCCTGTTGCTTGGAAAACGTCCATATTTTCAGCAATTGAAATATCCCAGAATGGACGAATAACTGGACCCATAATTGCCGGTCCATGAATTCCTAATACCCAGAAGAAACAAATTAGAAAGACTGTCAACAAACCGCCGAATAGACTATTGCCTGCTAAGACATCTTTAAATGGCATCAATAAATTACTCAAGAACGCATTGATATCAAATCCGATTAAATGACGAATTGCCCAGAATAAAATTAAAATTGCTCCACCAGGAATTAATGCCATAAAGGAATTGGTTACTTCCGGTGGCACACCATCGGGCATTTTGATAGTAATATTTTTGACGATAAAGAAACGATAAATTTCGACAGATAATAAAGCTGTTACAATTGCACCAAACAATGAGCCAGAACCTAAATTCGCAATATTAATGAAGCGACCGGCATCAATAATTCCTTCGACTGGTTCGAAGACTCGCAAAGGAGGCGCTGCTGTAATTAAAAAAGACATAGTTGCTAAAATACCAGATGTTAACGCATCCAATTTATAACTAGATGCTAATGAAGACGCGATTCCAAATGTTGCATACAATGCTAATAAGCCCACTGTATAACGGAAAGGAATATCTAACACCTCACGATAAGGCTCAATCATTGCTGCTACCGATTCAATTGGGAAATTTAACAGAATCGTAAAAAAGGAACCCACAATCGTTAAGGGTAATGTCGCAATAATCCCTTTACGAATCGCTACCATATGACGTTGCATCCCAACTTTATTAGCAACAGGCATCAACTTTTGTTCAATAAAACCTACAAAACCATTCATTACTTGACCTCCATATTATATCATTATAATGTTTACGAATGAATAGTAACATGGAAACATTTTTTTGTAAACGTTTTTCGACAATAAGTTTGAAATCTTATTGTCGAAAAACTCGATTATGTTTCGTATTCGATATAATATGGTTGTTTCGCTGTATTGTAAATCGCTTCAGAATATTCAACCACTTTCCCATATTTATCAATTGATTGACGGATACGTAAAATGGCTAATGCTTCATTCGTTTGCAACTTTTCTTTTTGCTCATCAGAAAGCATAATCGCCGAAAAAGAATCTTCAAAAGAATTCAAGTCATATCCTTTTTGATTCATCAAACGATACAACGACTCCTCTTCAAACTGTTGCTTAGGAATAGATGATAAACTCGTCGGCATATAATGAGTAAAATAAATGTACGGTTCATTATCTAGCGAATATAATCGTTCCAAGCAAAGTGCTTCTTCACCAAAAAATTCATACGCCGGATGTGTCGTTGGTAAATTTACTTTTTGGACATGTAAGGTCGTTTTGGTCACATTTAAGTTTGATTTTTCAAGAATTTGTGTAAAACTAACAGCTCGAGAAAGTCGATTGTAAGGACGGTCACTTAAAACAGTTGTTCCTTTCCCGCTTTTTTTCTGCACATATTCATCTGCTGCTAATAACTCAATTGCTTTTCGAATCGTAATTTTACTGACATTAAATAATTCCTCTAATTCAGTTTCTGTTGGCAACATACTTCCCACTGGATATTTTCCAGAAAAAATATCTTCTTTTAGTTGATCGGCAACCTCTAAATATAACACCCGATTTCTTTTCATATTTTCACCTTCATTATCGATATTTATTAAGCATACCACGCTAAGAAAAGGTTTGCAAAAGCTTTAATCCATTTCTTTCCCTCTATTATACCAATTATTTTCCCCTTTGAAACAATTGAAGAAATCGGACTTGTAACATGGTACAAAGAATAACCAGGCTAATGATAATCGGATAAAAATTGTTTAGTTCTACACTTAAGATAAATACCAATAAAAGAAAGACACAACTTACCAATAATAGTTTCCAAAAAGCGATTTGAAAAATTGCTACCTGCTTTTTCATAAAAATATGCGTGCCTAATATCAGTAATACACATAGAATGATTAACTGCATGTCAACACTCCTTTTTATGCAACTTCTTTTTCTGCTTCGTTTTCTTGAACAATTTGAAGTTTTTCAAATGCTTTGAAGAATGGATAATAAATCGCCAATGAAACAAAGAAACAGACAATTACCATGACACACGCAACCCAATTCCAATTAGAAGTGATCAAGGCACCCAGTGGAGCTGGAATTGAAAACGGTGGTTTAACCATCATTCTTGGCATCCAATCCAAAGCCGTAACGATATAAACTAAAATAGTGTTCGCAATAGGTACTAAAATAAATGGAATAGCTAGTAGTGGGTTCATGACGATAGGTGTTCCAAAAATCATTGGTTCATTAATGTTGAAGATACCTGGTAGAATAGATAATCTGCCTAATTGCTTCAAATATTTTGATTTGGAGAACATAAACAGAACCACTAACGCTAATGTTGCACCGGTTCCACCCATTTGTGCATACCATTGATAAAACTGCTCAGTAAATATATTCGGTAAATCAAAAGCGTTCATTCCTCCTTGGAACAATTCAGCATTTTCTAAAATTGCTTGATCCCAAAATGGACGAATAATTGGACCCAATACTGCATGGCCATGAATCCCCAATACCCAAAAAACACAAATTACAAATTGAGTAATGATACCACCAAGTAAGTTATTTCCCGTCAGAAATCCTTTTAATGGTGAGATGGCAATCGTCAATAAACCATTCAAATCAAAGCCAAAGAAATGGCGAGGAATCCAGAAAATCAAAATGACTAATAATGTTGGTAACAATGCAGCAAACGATTCTCCCACAACTGGTGGTACACCTTCTGGCATTTTAATTTCTAATTTTTTTACTTTGGTAAAATGATAAATTTCGACAGATATCAATGCAGCTACAATCGCGCCAAACAAGCCTTGAGAACCTAGAGGAGCAATCGGTAAATAGCGTCCAGCCGCAACTGCTTCTCCTGCTTGATTCACACCCTCCGCTAGATTAATCGGGACAATCATTAAAACAGTAGCCAGCATTGAGAGGAAACCACTAGTAATTTTATCTAATTTATACGAATTCCCTAAGTTAGAACCAATCGTAAATGCCGCATACAATGACATTAAACCTACTGTGAAACGAAACGGAACATCCAGTGCATTTAAGTACGGCGCTACCCATTCAGTATATCCAGGAATAGGTAGATTCAGAATAATCGTAAAAAAGGAACCCACAACCGTCAATGGTAAAATTGAAATCAATCCATTACGTACAGCTTGCAGATGCCGTTGATTCCCAATGGCATTCGCAACCGGTAAAAGTTTCATTGCAACTGAATCTAAAAAATTCATTTTTCTTCATCCCCTGTTTTAATTATTTTTATCAAAGCCTTGATTTTCAATAACATCTTTGAACCATAAACCCGATTTTTTCACTGTTTTTTCGCCTGTCTCCAAGTTCATACGATAAAAACCATAGCGATTTTTGAAGGCATTAATCCATGACCAACAATCCACAAATGTCCACATATGATAACCTAAGCAGTTACTGCCTTCTTCCATTGCTTGATGTAACCAACTCAAATGTTCTTCTAAAAATTCGATACGATAATCATCTTGAACCATGTCGTCTTGAAGATATTGTTCCTCATCTTGAATACCAATCCCATTTTCCGAAACAAACCAATCGATATTCCCATATTCATTTTGAATTTTCTTCGCGATGTCATACAGCCCTTTAGGATAAATTTCAATACCACGCGATGTATTCATGCGACGCCCCGGCATTTCATAGTTATCATAAAACCATTCTGGAGAGAAAACACCTTCTGGATTAGGTACACTTTCTCTCGCTTTCACACGGCGAGGACGATAGTAATTAATCCCTAACAAATCAATTTTCGTTGCTGATAAAAGCTCTTTGTCTGCTGTTGTGACAACTGGTAATTGGTCGTATTTTCGTAATATTTCGCCAATTTCTTCCGGATAAAACCCTTTCAAAATAACGTCATTTAAACTTTTGGTATAAAACAAATCGGCCATTTCTGCGGCATACAAATCAGCAGGATGTTGACTACGCGGATAGACTGGAATCACATCCATAATAATTCCTATTTTTCCAGAATAACCACCTTCACGAAAAGATTTAATGGCTTCACAGTGACACAAAACAATATGATGTAGCACTTGGGCAGCTCTTTTAAAATCCACTACATAAGGATAATGGCGATCATGTAAATAACCTGCTTCGGCGGGAATCATCGGTTCGTTAAAGGTAAACCAATAGGCGACTTTATCTCCGAATAGTTCAAAACAAGTTTCGGCATATTTTTTATAAGCTTGAATCACTTCTCGATTTTCAAAGCCACCTATTTCTTGCAATTTCATCGGCATATCAAAATGATACAAATTGATAAATGGTTGAATGCCTTTTGCATTTAACTCGTCCAACATCTGATTATAAAAAACAACTGCTTCAGGATTCACTTCGCCAACCCCATCTGGAATCAATCGTGACCATGAAATGGATGTTCGAAACGAATTAAATGATAAATCCGCCATCTTTTGAATATCTTCTTGATAATCTTCATAAAATCTTGACGTTTGTTCTGTCGTAACACCGTCGAAAAAGCGATGGTTGTATTCTTTTGACGCATAGTCCCAAATATTTTCTCCTTTCCTATCTCCTTCAACCCGTCCTTCTGATTGTGTAGCGCTCGTTGCTGCTCCCCAAAAAAAGTCTTTTGAAAATGAATAATGCATCTAATCCCTCCATTTGTAAGTGCTATCATTTACACCGAGAGTATAGCATGAATTAAAATCAATATAATGATATAATTCATTTTAGTTTCCAATAACGGAAAATGTTTCTTGTTACATTTATGTCACGACATGTTACGGAGGATGAATACATGTTATTTCTTGATTATGTACCTGAATTAACTCCTTTAGAATTTGAGATTTATCGCTTTGTCGCTCAACATTTAGATGCTGTTTCAAAAATAAAAATTAAAGAATTGGCCAACCATACCCACACCAGTGCCACTAGTATCACGCGTTTTTGCAAAAAATTTGAATGTGCTTCTTTTTCAGAATTCAAAATTAAACTACGGATGTACAATGATTCTTTGCAAAAATCAAAAATTGCAGAAAGTGATGAAACACAATACATGGATTTTTTACAGCGAGTCAATCAACCGTTTCTACAAGAAAAAATTGATCAAGCAGTGTCATTACTCAGAGAAAAACAGTTAGTTTTATTTATCGGTTCAGGAACATCTGAAACAATCGCCGCCTATGGATCGCTTTATTTTACTAATTTAGCCAAAACCGCTTTAAAAATTGAAGACCCTTCCAATTATCCTATTGAATGGTTTTCTGAAGAAATATTAGAGAAAGTGTGTGTAATTGTCTTGTCTATTTCTGGTGAAACCAAAGAAATGATTCATTATTTGCAACGTTTGAACCAAAAAAAGTGCTGCATTATTGCAATCACTAATTCTGAAACTTCTACTATTAGCCGACTATCGGATTTAACGATTCCTTATTTTATCGAACGTGAAACAATTTATAAATCCAGTAACAATACAGATAAAACAATTGAGCTGACTTCACAGGTTCCTGCCCTATTTTTATTAGAAAAAATTGCTAAACGCTTGCATTTAAACCATGAAATCCACTAAAAGCAGCAAGTCACAGCCTCAATAAAAAGCGTAGAAACGATATTGTAAGCCCCAAAAGGTAGCTTTTTGCTCTACCTTTTGAGGTTCAACATACAATCTGCTTCTACGCTTTTTTATTTTTTGATTTTTGAACTTCTTTTGCTAAATATTCAATCGTATATAACGCTGGAACTTGTGTGGCTATATCGGCTTTTCCCTTACGCGCTGTTGTAATATAGTAGGCTAAATTAACATCTGACAAGCTGGCAATTGTTGAGTTAGCACTATTGGTAATCGAAATAATCGCACGTTGTTGCGCCACAAAATGATTGAGATAATTGATAACGTCTAAAGATTCTCCATCTACTGATAAAACAATCAGTGCCATTTTTTCAGCGCTCGCAGTGCTTAACGAATTCAATGAATGATTCCCTGATAAATCAAGGTGCGCGACTACCGGGAAAATAGAGGCAAAATAGAACGCGCCATAAGAAGCAATACTATTGGATGTTCCTCCCCCAATAAAAAACACCATTTCTTTTTCCGCTAAAAGTTGAACTGCTTTCTGTAAATCCTCTTGGAATCGTTCTTCCTTCAAACGATGAATAAAATTGATAAAAGCACTCTCATCTACAGTTCGCACCGTTTGTTGTTTCTCTAAATTCTCCTGATACCATCGCAATTTAATTTTAAATTCCGAAAAACCTTCACAGCCAAATTTTTTGCAAAAACGTAAAATACTAGCGGTACTTGCCTGTGTGCAGGTTGCTAATTCACGGATACGCATATAACTTACTTGCTCCATATGAGACGCTATATATTTATAAATCTCAAAATCAATCGGACTTAATTCGGGTGTATCGTTTAAGAATAGCATGATTTACCTCCGGATGTTTAGCTTTCCCATTGCTGATACAATTGTTCAAATAATTCAACGGTTTGTAAGGTCAACTCTTTTGTGACAACCGGACTTTCCAACAAGCCTTTTTGAAGACAGTCATTGACGTGATTGACTTCAAAAACAAATTCGCTTTGATACGGTTGCTCGAATTTTTCTGTTTTTCCTTCACATAACAGTGTTGCGTTTGTTGCCTTCCAAAAATTAGGAATAGTCAGCTCCCCTTTTGTTCCATAAAATGTTAGCTGACTCGGTAAATCCAGATGGGTAGTAATAAAAATATTCCCTTGTACTTTATTTTCAAATAGTACACTGACATCACATTGCGTATCACTTTCATGAGGATTACGTACCGCTGTACCCGCCGCTTCAACAATCGCTCCGCCTGTCACATACAACATGTACTGTAGAGGATATCCGCCTGAGCCACGTAGTGCACCACCACCTGCTTCAACAGAATAAAACCAATCAATATGATGAACCGTAGGATATGCCGTAATTGATTGCATATAGTTCACCGTGCCGATTGCTCCTGCCTCAATTTTTTCTTTGACAATTTGTGTGATTGGTAAAAACAATGCTTTTTGTGCTTCCATGATAAACAATTGGCGTTCACGCGCCAAATCAAATAATTCTTCTGCTTCATCCCAATTAAGTGTGAAGGGTTTTTCCAGTAAAACATGCTTGTTCGCTAACAAGGCTTCCTTAGCCGTTTCGTAATGACCTTTGTTGTACACGGCAATATACACAATATCAATGGTAGTATCTTGCAATAATTCTTGATAGCTACCATAGACATTAGGTATTTCAAGCTGTTCTGCCATTTCTTGCGCACGTGCATAATCACGCGCTGCAATCGCCACAACTTCGCCATCTTTGCTTTCTTTCACTCCTGCTACAAAGCGGGGAACAATCTGTGCAGCGCTGATAATTCCGTAATGAATCATGAATTTTCTCCTCCTTTGTCACATTTGATTGTACTATACTTTTTTTCATTTGAAAAAGCACGAATACACAAAAAAAAGAGGACTGTGACATAAGTCCCCTTCTGATTATAACTGAGGATGATACATCCTTACGTCACAGCCTATCTATTCTTTAATTAAATCCGTTCTTTTCAGAAACTTCATTAAACCAATATCCTGATTTTTTGATTGTTCGTTGACCATCCTGCTCAAGATTTACTGCAATGAAGCCATACCGATTTTTATAAGCATTAGTCCATGACCAATTATCCATACAGGTCCACATATGATAGCCAATGCAATTTGCACCTTCTTGAATTGCTTGGTGAACATACCTTAGATGATCTTTAACAAACGCGATGCGATAATCATCTTCAATCTGACCGTCTTTATTGATAAAACGTTCTTCTCCCTCTACCCCCATACCATTTTCAGAAATATAACATTTAATATTGCCGTAATTTTCTCGAGTATTGGTCAAGATGTCATAGATTCCTTTTTCATAAATTTCCCAACCACGATAAGGATTCATTTTTTTATTTGGCATATCATAATTATCAAAATAGTCGTCTGGCATTGGATGATTGATATCAGCGATTGGTGTTTCTTTGGCCTTGATTCTACGTGGCTGATAATAATTAATTCCAAGTAAATCAACTGTATTTTCCTGAATCGTTAGTAAATCTTCTACTTCCATTTTTGGTAAAATATCTAATTCTTTGATAATTTCTACTAATTCTTCTGGAAACGTTCCTTTGACAGCGGGATCTAAAAAGGAACGATTGAAAAAAGCATCTGCAATTGCTGCAGCTTTAACATCTTCTGGATTGGAATCATCTCGTGGGTAGCTAGGTGTCAAGTTTAAAATAATTCCTATCTCGCCATCTAATTCCATCTCATGATATATCTTGATTGCTTGAGCACTAGCCAAATTTTCATGGAAGCCCACTTGAACAGCTTTTTTTAAATTCACTTCATTTGGATAATGAAACTGATACAAATAACCTCCTTCTACTGGAACAATCGGTTCATTATGAGTAAACCATTTCTTTACACGATCACCAAATAGTTCGAAACAAATTTTAGCATATCTTACATAAGCATCCACTGTTTGGCGACTCATCCATCCTCCTTGTTCCTGTAAAGACTTCGGCATATCAAAATGATACAAATTTATCAAAGGCTCAATATCATTCGACAGTAATTCATCAATATAGCTATTATAAAATGCCACCGCTTCTGGATTGACAGCTCCCACACCATCCGGAATTAAACGACTCCACTGAATGGATGTTCGAAATGAATTATGTCCTGTCTTTTTCATCAATTGAATATCTTCTTTATATTTCGTATATACTTGTGATGCTTTTTCTGGACCTACTTTATTAAAAAATTTTTCTGGCTCTTCTTCATACCAATAATCCCATATACTCTCTCCCTTAAGATCACCATGGATTCGCCCTTCACTTTGCGGACCACTAGCTGCTGAACCCCATAAAAAATTTTCTGGAAATTTATAATTCATATTTTTTCCTCCTTTACGATTTCCCAATTATCATAGCTGATATCAAAAAATAAATCAATCTTTTTAAATAAATGACTAGACATTTAAAATAAATAATGGTATATTTTCGTTGTAATCGATTACAAATATATATAGAGGTGACTATAATGAATAGTTTTATGGACAAATTGTCAGAAAAAATTATGCCTTTAGCTAATGCATTAGGGCAGAATCGTTATTTATCAGTTTTACGAGATGCATTTATGCTTTCTTTTCCACTTACGATGTTTGGCTCTATTGTTGTTGTTATTAATAATTTACCTTTCTTTAATGATGCTACAAAAGGAACCTTGAGCGGTCTTTTTGGAAATGGACAAAATGCCACAATGAGTATTATGACAATTTTTGTCACATTTGGTATTGGCTATTATTTATCTAAATCTTATAAAGTTGAGGCTATTTTCGGTGGCGCTGTTTCTTTAGCTAGTTTTTTAATTTTAACACCGTTTGTTTTATTAACTGAAGATGGTACTGAAGTCAGTGGCGTACTCTCTTTGGATCGATTAGGTGCAAAAGGAATGTTCATTGGTATGATTGCCGCTTTTATTGCCGCAGAAATTTATTGTCGAATCACTAAAAAAGGCTGGCAAATAAAAATGCCTGATGGTGTTCCACCAGCTGTGACAAAATCGTTCGCCGCATTGATTCCCGCAGTCGTAACTTTGACTTTCTTTCTATTAGTTAATGCCTTAATGATTGGAATCTTTCATGTGAACTTGCATGATGTTATCTATGAAGTCATCCAAAAACCATTAACTGGGCTAGGTAGTAGTTTACCTGCGACTTTATTAGCATTATTTTTAGTTCAATTTCTGTGGTTCTTTGGATTACACGGGCAAATTATCGTAAACTCTGTTATGGACCCAATTTGGAATACGTTAATGCTAGATAACCTTGAAGCATACCAACAAGGACAGGATTTACCTCATATTATTACCAAACCTTTCATGGAAACATTTACTGTTGGACTAGGAGGTTCTGGTATGACTTTGGCAGTTGTCATCTTAATGGCTTTTGTTTTAAAGAAAAAGCAATATCAAGAGATTGGTCGACTAGCTTTAGCTCCAGGCATTTTTAATGTGAATGAACCCGCGATTTTTGGCTTGCCAATTGTACTCAACGCAACCATTTTAATTCCTTGGATTTGTGCACCATTGATTGTAACCACCTTCAACTACTTTATGATGGCAACAGGTATCGTTCCTGCCCCGACAGGCGTTTCCGTTCCTTGGACAGTTCCAATTATTGCTAGCGGAACACTAGCCACAAACTCATGGTTAGGCGGTTTATTGCAAGCAATAGATTTCATTATAGTTGCTTTAATTTGGTATCCATTCTTACGAGCAATGGATCGCCAAACAACTATCGAAGAGTAAACAAAACAAGAGATAAACCCGTGTATTTCGCGTTTATCTCTTGTTTATTTCATCTTAAGATTGAGGAAATGAAAAGAATTATGTATACTCAAATAGAGGTGAATGATGTGTTGAAGTACGAAGAAATCGCAAATGTTTTAAGAGAACGAATCAAAAGTCAGATTTATCCTCCTGACAGCTTTTTACCCAATCAAGTACAATTGGTAGAAGAATTTTCAGTGAGTCGAATGACCATCAAAAAAGCCATTAATATTTTGACTATGGAAGGACTAGTTTATGCACAACGTGGTAGTGGTACAAAAGTATTAAATCACCCTTTCGTTAATCGTGATACGTCTATTTTGTCCAATTATCAAGGTTTAAGCACAGAGATGATGCGTGAACATCGCTCATTAGAGAGTCAAGTCATTGAATTTAAAGTTGATTTTCCTGACAAGAATATCCAAGAACGTTTAATGATCGATGCTGAACAGCCGATTTACAAAATTATTCGTCTTCGCATTTTAGATGGTGAACCATTTATTTTAGAGTATACGTATATGCCAGTCAATCTTGTACCTGGATTGAAAAAAATCCATGCTGCTAATTCTATCTATAGTTATGTCAAAGACGAATTGGGGATTAAATTTGCTGGTGCCTATCGAACAATCATGGCCGATATCAGTTCTGAATTTGATCAACAGTATTTACAATGTAAAAAAACAGATCCGGTTTTAGAGATTCAACAAATCATTTATTTAAACAATGGTCAACCACTAGAATTCTCATGTAGCAGAAATCGCTATGATGTACGAGCCTATTCTTATCTAGACGTGAAAGAATAGCGTGCGCATTTCGAGTAATTAGCCTGAAGTTATGACATGAATACAAATAAAAGTATCTGAACCATAGAGAAGCGTGTGTGCTACTATTACGACAGAGGTCTGTCGAAGCATAGGAGTCGTCTTTCTATCGTTCAGATATTTATTGTTCATAACGTAATATCACACATTCCTTTCTTAACAATTAAAATTTACTATCTGGTTTATAAAGAAAAAATACCTCGTTACTCTCTAATCGCCCCCTTGCTGATAGAATTGTTCAAATAATTCAACGGTTTGTAAAATCAACTCCTTAGTGACAATCGGACTCTCCAAAAACAAATTTGCTTTGATACGGTTGCTCGAATTTTTCTGTTTTTCCTTCACATAATAGTGTTGCGCTTGCTGCCTTCCGAAAATTAGGAATAGTTTGTTCACTTTATATTGTGTATCACTTTCAAGAAGATTACGTACCGCTGTACCTGCTGCTTCAGCAATCGCTCTACCTGAACCACTGAAAAAGCACACATACACAAAAAAAGGCAACAACAAACAAATTGTTTGTTGTTGCCCTTTTTACAGTACTATTGCTAGTAGATGATCGATTCTCCACAAAACAATCATCCGACACCCTGCAAATCCGGCAGGTTGAGTTTCCTCGGTGTGTCTCTGTTTGAGTTGACTAGCATCCGCTAGCCGTCTCGGCTCATCGCATGAAGATTACTTTAGCATAAAATCACTCGCTTGGCTAGTGTTTAATCTTCTAAAATTGAGCCAACTTTCGTATTGATTAAATCAATCGCTACATGATTTTCGCCACCTTCAGGCACAATGACGTCTGCATAACGTTTGGTTGGTTCAATAAACTGATTATACATAGGTTTTACGACGGATAAATATTGTTCAATGATTGAATCTAGCGTACGTCCACGTTCTTCCATATCACGTTTGATACGACGAATAATACGAATATCGTCATCTGTATCCACGTAAATTTTAATATCCATTAAATCACGTAATCGTTCATCTTCTAAAATTAAAATCCCTTCTAAAATGATGACCTCTTTTGGTTCTTGAATAATTATTTCGTCACTACGTGTATGTTTGACATAATCATAAACAGGTTTTTCAATCGTTTCGTAATTTAATAATTTTGATAAATGCGTAATCAATAAATCCGTATCAAAAGCTAACGGATGATCGTAATTCGTTTTTAAACGATCTTCAAAGGCTAAGTGGCTTTGGTCTTTGTAATAAGAGTCATGCTCTAACATCATGATTGAATGCTCGGGAAAGTGATTTAAAATCGCACGACTGACACTTGTCTTGCCACTTCCAGATCCTCCAGTAACGCCAATAATGATTGGTTTATGTTTCGTCATCAAATTTACCTCTTTCATTTTCAATTCTCTTTAAATTATAACGAAAATAGGCAAAATTACTATCAAAATCCACCAGTTAAACTAAAATTCCATAAATTTCTTCCAGGTTTCGAATTTGGAAAGTCGGTTTAATGTTTGGTTCTTCAACATTTTTAACAGGATTTAACCAAATGGTATCAATACCAGCATTTTTCCCACCTTGAGTATCAGAAGTCAAAGAGTCTCCTATAATGATTGTTTCTTCTCTTTTCAATTCTGGAATACGTGCAAATGCGTAGTCGAAAAATTCTCGTTTTGGTTTTTGATAACCCGCTGTTTCGGATACAAAAATATCTTTAAAATAAGGTAATAGCTTTGAATCAGTGAGACGTTGGTATTGAGTTGTGGCAACACCGTTTGTAACCACGTATAACTCAGCTTTTTCTGCCAAGTCCTGTACAATCTCTAAACTATTTCCTAAGCGTTTGTGTCCTTGATTCAAATAATGACGATAGCGTTTTTCCATGGCTGGACTATCTACTTGTTTTCCTAAATGTTCAAACAAAATACCAAATCGACCATTTACAACCTCTGCTGAAGTCATATTGCCTTTTTCGTATTCTTTCCAACGTTGCTGATTTAACACCTTATAAGTCTGTTCAATTTCTGGTGTCAGCTCAATTTTCACTTCTTGAAACAGAGATTGTAATGCCTGATTTTCTGCATCTTTAAAATCTAATAAGGTATCATCGACATCGAATAATAATGTTTTGTATCGCATAGTAACGCTCCTTTTGTCTTCACTCTGTTAAATAGTGTAACTCATATTGGAATTTGAAGCCATTAGTAAACTTATTGAAAAAAACCAGAGCTACAAAATGTAGTCCTGGTTTTTTCTTGTTATTTTGTGGGAATAAATTGCACAATTTTTTTATCAAAATGACTAATTCCCACACCTAAGCTGATGACTGCCAATAATAGTTCTAATTCATAGCCATTCACAAAGCCGCTTTGTGCTTTTAACAAATACATTGCACTTAATAAAATGGCAATAAATCCTAGCGAAACCAGTGGCACTAATATCCCCGCAATCATAAATATTCCACCAACTACTTCTACCAAAGCAGTCAAAATAGCAACGATTCCTGGTACGCCGATACTTTCAAAAAATTGTTGTGTGCCAGTTAAATCTGTGAATTTCGCAACACCGTGCAACAACATAGTGATTCCTAAAATCACTCGAATAATAATAATGCCAATGACCAATCTATTCTTAAACATAACATCCTCCTAAACTTACTATAAGTTAGTACTTTACTATTAAACCATAGTTTGAAAGCCTAAGTAAATAATTATGCCTAGATTTTTCATCTGAAATAATCTTTTAATAACAGTAATTCGTCTTGCGTTAGTTCACGATAAGCACCTACTGATAAATCTCCTAGTGTAATTGGCCCCATTGCCACACGTTTTAAATAGATGACTTTTTTACCAGTCGCTAAAAACATTTTTTTCACTTGATGAAATTTTCCTTCTCGAATAGTTAAACGGACATGACTTTCATAGGGTGTTGCTGATAAAATTTCCAATTTTGCTGGTTGGCAGGTTGCACCCCCAATAAATTTAATACCTTGAGCGAAGATCGTCATATCTTTTGTAGTCACTTCTGCATTAATGATTGCTTCATATACTTTATCAACTTTTTTCTTTGGCTGAATTAAATCATAATTCAACTGTCCATTGCTTGTTAGTAGCAGAAGACCCTCTGTATCACGATCCAAACGCCCGACTGCCACTAAATCTTGACGATAGTCTTCAGTATGTAAACAGTCGAAAACAGTTGACAAATTATCTTTATTGGCAGTGACAACACCTTGAGGTTTATTTAATAAATAATATTTGTCATTTGTAAAAAGGCGTTGCCCATTAATGTCAATCTGATGAATTCGACTATCCACATTTTTATTTTCTTGATAAACCACTTGACCATCTACTTGAACTTTCCCCATTAAAAAAAGACGTTTCATCTGTTTTCTCGACGTCTTTAACTGTTTCTCAATTAATTTATCTAATCGCATAGTATCCCTTTCTTTCTATCTTATTATAGCTTGAATTCTTTAAGATTGTCCTAATAAAAAAATCGAAATCTTTGACTTCTATTAAAATTCCACGTATGGTTAAAGGGTAAAGTAAATATAAGTTCTCACTACACACAGCGTTACAACCTGGTGGAGAAAGATCTGATCAACCTTTCTGGGCAGCTGTGGATAAACAACTGCCTTTTTGCGTGTTCTCAATCACGTGCCACTTAAATGTGCATGAGTAACAAAAATTTGCTTAAAAACTACTGTTACAACACAGGAAATTTAGGAGGAATTGAGTTATGTCAGTATCATTGAAAGTAAGTAAGAGAGAAGTTCGCCCCCGTTCTATTCGAAACAAATTACGTCACGAAGGAAAAATTCCGGCAATTGTAAATGGGTACAAAGTAGAAAGTACACCTATTTCCATTGATGCCAAAGAATTTGACCGTATTTTACGTACGCATGGATTAAACACTGTAATTACATTGGCTATTGACGGAAAAAATGTTAATACTTTGATCCAAGACTATTCGTCTGACACATTTACAGGTCAAGTGACACACGTTGCTTTCCTATCCGTTGACATGAAAGAAGAAACAGAAGTGGAAGCAGAAGTTGTTTTAGTTGGTGAAGCTGCTGGTGTCAAAGCTGGTGGTGTTCTAACTCAAAATCTATATAGCGTGACTGTTTCTGCTACCCCTGATAAATTACCAGAAAATGTTGAAGTTGATGTTACTTCTTTAGAAATTGGTCAATCCATCACTGTTGAAGATATTCCAACTTCTGATGAATATACTATTGTAACAAATCCCGAAGAACAAATTGCGGCTGTGAATGAAGCTCAAATTGTAGAAGATGAAGAACCTGGTGAAGCTGCTGAACCAGAAGTTATCGGTGAAGAAGAATAATAAAAAATACCCTGTAAAGTCGAATGTACCGACCTCCAAAAATCTAACTTTTGGGGGTCACTACACGAAACTTTACAGGGATTTTTTTATAGTGCATCAAATTGTGCTACATCGACATCTTTCAAACTAATAATCCAAGCATTTAGCTCATCTTCATCATTTAATATATCCACATCTTCATCAATTTTTTCATTGACAGAAGAGACCACACCAGTTAATGGACTTAGGTATTCATTCACGGCTTTTTCGGCTTCAAGTTCAACTAATGTATCCCCTTGCGCAAATGTTTGTCCTACTTTGGGAACAGAAGCAAACGTAATTTTTCCTAAATCATCTTGTGCTTCTTTTGTTAAACCGATGACATATTCCACGCCATTAAATAATATCCATAAGTTATCTTTTTTCTTCAAGCATGTTTTTTCCATTTTAAAGGACTCCCTCATATTCGTTTTCCTTAAACCCATTCAATAAAAATTCACCATCTTTTACTAGAATAGGTCGTTTAATCAACATTCCATCAGATGCTAAAACCTGACTAGCTTCTTCTAGTGTAAAACTATCAATCTTATCTTTCAAGCCCAATTCACGATACTTCATGCCACTTGTGTTAAAAAAGCGACGCATCGGCAAATCACTAGCTTCCATCCACGCCTGTAATACTTTTGGCTCAGGAGGTTGCGTAATCATGTCGATTGTCTCAACAGTTTGTCCATGTGCTTCCAACCATTTTTTTGCGTCTCTACACGTACTACATTTTGGATACCAATATAATGTAAACATCTATCTTTTGCTCCTTCTACTACCTCTTTTAAGTGTTTCTGACTCTTGGTCAACAGAATGATAACGCATGGATAAAATCAAACCAATGCCAATCATGTTACTTAACAATGCTGAACCACCTTGACTAATAAATGGCAATGGAATCCCAGTTAACGGTAACAAGCCAATGTTTGCACCGATATTTTCAAACACATGGAATAAAATCATCATAATAATTCCAGTTGCAATATAGGTATAAAACTCATTGTTCGTATCAAAACAAACCCGAATCATGCGATAAATTAAAATGAAATATAATAAAATCACAAAAGTACTACCTACAAAACCAAAATTCTCACCAATTACTGAAAAGATCATATCCGATTCACGAACAGGGACATAGACATCACTGACATTAAAACCTTTCCCAAACATACCACCGGAACCAATCGCCATAATTGCTTTAGCTACTTGCCCAGAACTTCCTTGAACGTCATGAAAAGGATCTAGCCAGGCATCAATTCGCTTGAATTGGTATTCCGAGAATAAGCCAATATTTTCTAAAAACGCTCGTCCACCATCTGTAAGAACTAAAAAAATTGTGCCGGCACCAATAACCACAAACGTTGCAATGACTGGAACCACAATCTTCCAGGAAATCCCAGACATCAAAAAGATTCCGCCAAAAATAGCTAAAAAGACTAACATCGTCCCAAAGTCTTCTTGTAATAAAACTAAAATAATAACTGGTAACGTCACAGCTAACATTTTACCAATCAACAGTCCATCTGTCTGTAACGTTCGCTCACGATAACTCCCATTGTGCTTGGTAACAACCAAAGCCAACATCATAATCATCGCAATTTTCATTAACTCGGCTGGTTGTACAGTAAAGGCTCCAAAGCTAAACCAGTTACGAGAACCAGTAAACGCCGCAATATCTGGATCATAAAAACGAACCAATAGCGCCATGATTACGAGTCCTAAACCATAAATATACGGCGTTAATAGCCATAACATTCTAGAACTAATTCGCATGATAATAGCGACTGCAATAACCCCAAACACATACCAAACACCTTGCTTTAGAACGCCTTTAATTGGATTAGCAGATTCTGCTAAATTATGACTATGAAACAATGCAACATATAATGACGCTAATCCCACTAAGCATAAAAGAAAAACAGGTAAAATTACCCCATAATCAATTCGGTTATCATTTCTAAACACATTCTTTTTTTCCATCGGCTCTCTCTTTCCCTAAAAATACTCTTCTCATTATAGATGGAATCATTTAGAATTGAAAGTCTTCCGCTGAGACATTCAAAAAAATTTTAGAAATACTCACTTTAGAGCAATTTATAAATTTTTTATCGTGTTCATTTTTTTTGTAAGACAGTTATTTCTGTATCAACGCTTCTTTGAATATGATTTATTTTTATGATTGACTCGATAAAAAACGCTAATAAAAACCACGACGGCTTTACATCAGCGTTAATTACTTATGCCAGCTGCAGGGATCGAACCTGTGACCTACGCGTTACGAGTGCGTTGCTCTACCAACTGAGCTAAGCTGGCGAAAATACACAAGTATTATAGTTAAAAATCTTTTTTTTGTAAAGTGAAATTCTTTTATAATCCTGTTGTCTGAAAATTTCCAAAAAATGTGTTACAATTTAATACAGAAAGGGAGGTTTTTTAAATATGTCAACATTTGGTAAATTTGAAACAACTGTCGTCCCATCCGAATTTGGTGAAATGTTTACCGTAGATACTCCGGTAGCATTCAAAATTCACGATCAAGTAGAAACAGGTACTGTCACTAAACAGCTAAAAAACTCAGCCGTTATTGAAATTAATGAAACTGCTGACAATAAACAGCTCATGTCCAAAAGTAATGGCGTTATCATTATTAACTATAAACATATGAAGAAAATATAATAAAAACCGATTGGAAAAATCCCAATCGGTTTTTATTTATTTTGTACCGAATAAACGGTCACCCGCATCGCCTAAACCAGGAACGATATAGCCATGATCATTTAAATGATCATCTAATGCAGCTGTATAGATGTCTACATCTGGATGCGCTTCTTGTAACACTTTCACACCTTCTGGAGCAGCAACTAAACAAACAAATTTGATGTTTGAAGCACCACGTTTTTTCAATAAATCAATTGCCATGATCGCTGAACCACCTGTTGCTAACATCGGGTCAACCACTAATAATTGACGGCTATCAATATCTTCTGGTAATTTTACGAAATATTCATGTGGTTCTAGTGTTTCTTCATCACGATACACACCAACGTGACCTACTTTTGCTGCTGGAATCAATTGTAAGATACCATCAACCATTCCTAAACCAGCACGTAGAATTGGAATAATTGCTACTTTTTTACCTGCTAAAGTTTTTTGTGTTGTTTTCGTAATCGGAGTTTCGATAACGACGTCTTCTACTGGCATGTCACGTGAAATTTCGTACGCCATTAACATCGCAATTTCATCAACAACCTCACGAAATACTTTTGTTCCACAATTTTTATCACGAATAATTGATACTTTATGTTGGATCAACGGATGATCGATTACTTGAAATTTGCCCATTGTCAGCTCTCCTTTAGAGTTTTCTTTTATTGTAATTCAAATCAAAATTTCGCACAACATATCTTGTGTCAATTCACGTTATTTTTTTGAAATATCCATCTTTTATTCCTTTTTGATAAGAATTAGTGTTTATTTCAACTTTGGATAAATCTAGGCAAGGTTTTAGTTAATCGGAGTTACTTGCATCCTGATAAATAACAAGCTTTCTTTTTTCTTGATTTTACTGTAACAAAAAAAGGAATTCTCATTAGCTAGAGAATCCCTTTTGTTATTACTTCGCGTACAAAGGATGTGCATCTGTTAAAGCACGAACTTCTTCTTTCACTTGTGCATGAACAGCTTCATCGTCTTTATTTTCTAATACTTTCACGATTAGTTTAGCAACAGCTGCTGAACCTTCCTCGTCAAAACCACGACTTGTAATTGCTGGTGTTCCTACACGAATACCACTTGTTTTGAAAGGACTTAATGTTTCAAATGGAATAGAGTTTTTGTTGACAGTGATATTGACAGTATCTAATAATTTCTCAGCATCTTTTCCGGTCATATCAAAACCAGTTACATCAATTAGTAATAAATGGTTATCAGTTGAACCAGAAATTAGACGAGCTTTTGCTGAATCATTGAAGACTTCTGCCATCGCTTTGGCATTTTTGATGACTTGGCTTGCATAGTCTTTAAAGCTTGGGTCTAAAGCTTCTTTAAATGAAATAGCTTTACCAGCAATCACGTGTTCTAATGGACCACCTTGGATACCTGGAAAGACATTGCTGTTAATTTTTTTCGCTAAAGCTTCGTCATTCGTTAAGACTAAACCACCACGAGGCCCGCGTAATGTTTTATGCGTTGTCGTTGTGGTAATATCAGCATAAGGTACTGGGCTTGGATGTAAGCCAGCTGCTACTAAACCAGCAATATGAGCCATATCAACCATTAATTTTGCGCCAACTTCATCAGCGATTTCTTTAAATTTAGAAAAATCAATCGTACGAGAATATGCGCTAGCACCAGCAACGATTAATTTTGGTTGATGTTCTTTTGCTAATTCAAGAACGACATCATAATCAATTAATTCTGTTTCTTTATCGACACCATAACTTACAAAGTTATATGTTTTACCACTAAAGTTAACTGGTGAACCATGTGTTAAATGTCCGCCTGCAGATAAATCCATACCTAAAACAGTATCGCCTGCTTCAATTAAAGCTAAATACGCAGCTGTGTTAGCTTGGGAACCTGAATGAGGTTGTACGTTTGCAAATTCCGCACCAAAAATTTCTTTCGCACGATCGATTGCTAAACTTTCAATGACATCTACGAATTCACAACCACCATAATAACGACGGCCTGGATAACCTTCTGCATATTTATTTGTTAAGATACTACCTTGCGCAGCCATAACACCTTCAGAAACAATATTTTCAGAAGCAATTAATTCTAAATTGTTTTGTTGACGCTCAGCCTCATTTTCAATCGCTGTCCATAAATCTTTATCAAACTCTTTATAATCCATTCTACACATAACACCCCTTTACTAAGATGTTAGCATTGTAACATAATCGCGCACATAAATCTCCAAAAAAATCTAAAAAGGCGATTCATTTTGTCTATTTCAAATTAAAAACGGTTTAAAAACGAACAATAAAAAGAAATACATCTTTTATCGTTAGAAAAAAGATGCATTTCTTGCTCATTTATTCAAAATATTGTTGGTCTGCCGCTTTTTTTAGGCGATTCATGTACGCTACGCCTAAATCTTTTTCAGGAAATGTCGCCACGTAAATCACATCTAATTTTGGATTAGTTTCATCTAAGGCCCGTAATCCTGCAAATAGCCCTTTTGTGGCTGCTTCCACGCTATCATCAGCATACGTAAAAACCGTCGTTACGTTTTGTTGCACTTGGTTTACAATAGTAGGTCCTGCCATAACGCCGACTTTCAATGCTTGTTGTCTAGCAGCTGCTATGGCTTTTTCCCAATCGTTTTCGCGAATCATCATAACTCTTGTATCGGGTGAATAGTGTTTATATTTCATACCTGGTGATTTTGGTGCTTCTGATTCTTTAATCAAATGTTTATCAACAGCAATCTCGATGCCTAAGTCTTGTTCTAGTTGTTCCTTTGTAATTGCTCCTGGACGCAAAATCATTGGTGGTTGGTTGGGATCACTAATATCTAAAACAGTTGATTCCACCCCAATCGCTGTTGAACCATCTTCTAAAATCCCTTCAATTTTCCCATTTAAATCGTGATAAACATGCTCACTACTAGTCGGACTCGGTTTTCCCGAGGTATTTGCACTAGGTCCAACTAAAGGTAAACCCGATGCATTCAACAAAGCTAACGTTTTGTCGTTATTAGGCATACGAAACGAAACGGTTGATAGTCCAGCTGATACCACTGCTGGAAAAGCATCTTTTTTCGTTTGGCATACTAATGTTAAAGGACCTGGCCAATATTTTTCTGTTAATTGTTCTGCTAAGGGATGAATGTTATCTACATAGGTTTTTACTTGATTAAATCCTGTAATATGTACAATCAAGGGATTATCTGTTGGTCTACCTTTCACTGCAAAAACTCGCTTTACTGCCTTTTCGGATAAAGCATTCGCACCTAGTCCATAGACTGTTTCGGTTGGAAATGCCACTAAACCATCTGCTTTTAAAATAGCTACTGCCGTGTTCAATTCTTCTTCATTCAATCGTTTGGTTTCCAAAGTTATCCACACCCTTTCAATCTTTTTTTATTGAGTTATCAACAATTCTATATAGTTATACACATTCTGTGGAAAACTCTACTATTTATCATCTATTTGTCACTCAGCATTTCTCTCGGTAGTTACCTTGGTAGGAATATAGCTACTTTTAAAGGATTTGATTACCAATCTTAGTTATCCACAATCTTGTGGATAACTAAGAAACAAAAACCATTCGATCTTGTCCTGCCAAGTCTTTTTTAATTTCAATTACTTTATCAGGAAACGCTTCTTGAAATAATTTTTTAACTGCTTCTCCTTGTTGAAAGCCAATTTCTAAAAAAATCTTCCCGTGAGGTTGTAATTTCATTTTTGCTTGCTGAGCTAACTTTTCATACATAGCTAACCCATTGTTTGAAGCAAACAATGCTGTTTTGGGCTCAAACAAACGAACACTCTCATCCATCAATGACCATTCAGCTTGACTGATATACGGTGGATTGGAAATTAACACATCAATTGGCTGCGAAATCGGCTCCAAGGTATCACCGAGGTAAAAATCTACCTCTGTTGTTAACGCTCGACTGTTTTTTTGAGCTATTTCTAAGGCAGAAACAGAAATATCCACTGCCATAACTTGCCAGTTTGGACGCTCGGCTTTTAATGTAATAGCAATTGCACCGGTTCCTGTTCCCACATCTACCACCGTTAAAGGTTCAGAAGAATTTTTTTCTAAACAAAGTGCCACTAATTCTTCCGTTTCGGGCCGAGGAATTAATGTATCTGTGGTTACTTGGAATCTGCGACCATAAAATTCTTCGTAACCAATTAAATACTGTGGAGGATGATTGGCTAATAAAGCAGCTAAGTCGCTTTGTAGTTGTTGTTCTTCTGCGAAAGAGATTTCTTTTCGCATGTTTAACAGCCAATCCGTTTTCGTCCAATGTTTTCTTGCTAAAAAGACGTATTGAATCGCATAGCCTTCTTTACCTTGTTCTTCTAAAAAAGAAGAAGCCCATGACAGGACTTCTTGATAAGTTTTAGCCATTTTGCAACTCTTCTAACTTCGATGTTTGATCATACATAATTAATGCGTCGATGATTTCATCCATTTTACCTGCTAGAATTTGATCTAGTTTTTGAATAGTTAAGCCAATACGATGATCCGTTACTCGGTTTTGAGGGAAATTATAGGTACGAATTCGCTCTGAACGATCACCAGTTCCTACTGCTGATTTACGGTTCGCATCATATTCACTTTGCGCTTCTTGTTGGATTTGATCATACACGCGCGCACGTAAAACTTTCATTGCTTTCTCACGGTTTTTCAATTGTGAACGTTCATCTTGCATTGCCACCACAATTCCAGTTGGGATATGTGTTAAACGTACCGCAGAGGCCGTCTTATTGACGTGCTGACCACCAGCACCCGATGCATGATAAATATCCGTACGAATATCTTTATCCGCAAGATCGATTTCTACTTCTTCAGCTTCTGGCATCACAACAACTGTTGCTGTCGACGTATGAATACGTCCTTGAGATTCTGTTGAAGGCACACGTTGAACTCGATGAGCGCCACTTTCATATTTTAGTTTTGAGAATACATTATCGCCACTAATCATCATGATGACTTCTTTGTAGCCACCGATTCCGGTAACGTTTGCTTCTAGCACTTCCGTTTTCCAGCCTTGTGATTCAGCATAACGTTGATACATACTAAATAGATCTCCTGCAAACAATGCCGCTTCGTCTCCTCCAGCAGCACCCCGGATTTCCATAATAATATTTTTATCATCATTTGGATCTTTTGGTAATAATAAGATTTTGATTCGTTCTTCAAGCTCTACTTTTTCTTTTTTCAGTTCAGAAAGCTCTTCTTTGGCTAATTCCGCCATTTCATCGTCCAAGTTTTCGCCTAACATTTCTTCTGCATCCGCAATTCCTGCGACAACATCTTTATAACGACGATAAACGTCAACTGTTTCACGTGTGCTAGCTTCTTCTTTAGACAGTTCCATGAAACGCTTGGTATCAGATACGACAGCTGGATCACTTAATAATTCGCCTAATTCTTCGTAACGGTCTTCAATTGCTTGTAACTGATCGTACATTTGTTTTGCTCCTTTGTTTAAATTTCTGGATGGAAGTAATGGTGACGACAAACTGGATAATAGGCTTCATTGCCACCAATTTGCACTTGTGCACCTTCATAAACAGGCTTTCCATCAATATAATGTAAATTCATAATTGCTTTTTTGTGACAAAACCAGCAAATAGTTTTCATTTCTTCAATTTTGTCGGCATATAGCAATAAATATTTTGATCCTTCAAATAATTCATTACGAAAATCATTTTTCAGACCAAATGCCATGACAGGGATTCCTAATTCATCAACTACACGGGTAAAAGAAAGAACATGCTCTTTCTTCAAAAATTGTGCTTCATCAATCAATACACAATAAGGAGTGTAGTCCAGTTCTTGAATGACAGAAAATACATCTGTCTCATCAAAAATTGGAATAGCTTTCTCTTCTAGACCAATTCGACTAGAGACTTGTCCAATGCCCGAACGCGTATCTAATCCACTTGTCATCAAAACAACAGGTTTATTCTGTTCTTCATAGTTATGGGCAACTTTTAAAATCTCAATTGATTTTCCACTATTCATTGCGCCATATTTAAAAAATAATTGTGCCATGTGGTCATCCTCCGTTTGTTCCTTTGCTAGTATACTTGAAAATGACAATTTTTTACAGCTTTAAATATCTTCTTTCTTCGATTTTTATACAAAAAAAATGGAATTCAACAACTAACTTTTCAATTTTAAATAACATTGACTTGAATTTCACAATTAAATGCATGAATTTTTTCCTATAAAACCCAAAATACCATTTGGCAACGTTTTCCTTTTGTGATACAATGTGAATAAATTAACAATTAAATTTTAGGAGGATATTATGAAAAAGACACGAATCGCTACCTTTCTTGTTTTCGCTAGTTTAAGTTTAGCAGCTTGTAGTCCGGATGATTCAAATACGGCAGGTTCAACAACAGAAGGACAACAGACCACTGCTTCAAGTGCAACCACTTCAGAAAGCACTACAAGTGAAGCAAGTAACATTACTATTGCGGAAGGAACAGATACAGGCACTGAAATTCCCGAAGCAGGCACATTAGTGATGCGACAAATGTATACAGCACCACATGGAACAAACTCGTTCGCTGCTGTAAATGTTCTAATGAACGGAGAAACAATTGTTGCCGCACATATAGACGAGTTTCAATATTTAGATCCAGCTGATTTTACAGGCGTTCCAAATGCTGATGCTGGTTTTGGCGAAGCTTTTCCTGAAGGGACTGTTTTAGGAAGTAAAACTGAAAATGATGCGGCTTATTCCGCTTTAATGAAAGATAAAGCTGGTGCAACACAAACATGGCAAGCCAGTATGGATGCCATTACTGATTTTGTAAAAGGCAAAACGGTCGCTGAAATCGAGACAGCTGTCGGTGAGTTGGATAAACAAGGCGAAGATGGTAACCCTGCTGATGTTGTTTCTGGTGCTACATTTGCCGACACAAAAGGTTATTTACAAGCCATTGCTGACACAGCCAACAACGGCATGGTTGCTATTGGTGCTAAAACTGAAGCAACTGATTTTACACAAACACAATCTCTTGGCGCACCACATGGCGATAAATCCTTTGCCATCACAACTGTTGCAATGGATGGCGATAAAGTAGCTGCCGTCTTCCTTGATGAATTCCAATACGTAGATGCGACAGCTTTCGGTGGCGTTCCAAACTCTGATGCCGACTTTGGTCAAGGTGTTGCAGCAGGGCAAGTATTGGCTTCTAAAGTCGCTAACAATGATGCCTATTCAGCTTTAATGAAAGAAAAAGGCGGCTCTACTCAAGAATATGCAGTAAATATGAAAGCAGTCGAAGATTTTGCAATTGGTAAAACGATTGCTGAAATCGAAGCAGCTATCGGTGAATTAGATAAACAAGGCGAAGACGGTAACCCAACGGATGTCGTTTCTGGTGCTACCTTTGCTGATACAAAAGGTTATTTACAAGTTATTGCTGATACAGCCAAAAAAGCAGAATAAACGACAACAGTGTTCGTTGAAATCAGTTTCAACGAACACTGTTTATTTATTGCTATAAAGATCCACGACTTTAAATGACTGACACACCAATTCAATCGTTGGCGTAAATGGCAATGAATATTGTCCTAATTCCCAGCGGAAAAATTTTTCATGCTCCTGGTACCAATACTCATAACTTAAATCTCCTTCACCTTCAGAAACAGCAAATTCTTGAGAAACTTCATTCATCGGGACAATTTCAATTTTCGTATATTGAATAATCGCCAATGGATTATTTTGCCCATCCAATACAATTTCATATCCTCCAACAGCAGGTATGTTTTCTTCTTCAAGTTCATGGATACACTTGGCTGAACAGGTTCCTGTTTTAAGCCCTTGAACAACGAGCTGACCTAATTCATTCCCCATTTTTTCCGATCCATCTCCAAACATCCAAGCATCTGGAAGTGCTTGTGTCAGTCCTTGTTTCTGACTAAATGTATGCCAATATTTTCTTACTACATCCATCAAATCGCCTCTTATCTTTTGTGACCTTATCATTTATTACAACATAAAAGTCGCTATTAAAGCAATAATATATAAGTGCAATGGATAAAATAGATAGAAGAAATATTTAAAGAAGGGCTGATTACTCCCTTTTTCTCCATTATATAATGCTAAGAATGGCAAAACAGAAATAAAGAAAAAGTCTGAGTTCATCGCTAACATCGTCAATGTCGTTTGCCAATCTCCATAATCCACATAACTAAGGAAAAAGAACAAAATGGACAGTGCGAACCAACAACTATTGCGCAACCAACTATTGTTTCGAGCGAGATAAGCGATCAACATAAATGGAATCAGCACAATACCTCCTTCTGTCACTAAAGATCCTGCTATTAAGCAAAAAATTAGTAGACTAGCTGCTACTCGGGTTAGTCCTTGATTTGTTTGCCAGTGCTGTATCAGATATAGAATAGTTGTCCCGACCGCTAATGTCAGAAAAATATTATTATGCACAGCATATTCTTCCGCAAAAACAAGTGTATTTAACACCCAATTACTTGCAAGCATGAGCAAACCAGCACTCCATAAACGGATTAAATATTTTTTTTGATTTCTAGTATAGCGTAAACCTTCCACGCTCATATACGCAAAAAACACACCCACACAACGCGTTAACACGTGAAAAAGAGCTGCTGTTTCGGCAGATACAAAGGGACTGATATGGTCAAACACCATTAAGATAAGCATAAATACTTTCAATTGATTTCGATTAAAAATGTTGTTTCCTACTTTCTTTTTTTCTTTAATATAACAATAACTCTCTAGTGTTTACAGCTATTTAAATAACAAGTGACGAACAGTTTTGTCACATAAAAAAGAGGTAGAAAACTTCGTTAAGTTTTCTACCTCTAACTATCTTAAAATTAACGGTGAATATAAGTGTAACCTGATGCACTCATTGTTGCAGTGTTAGGGCCTCCAGGGCTAGAGAATCCCATACCACCTTGAGAAATAGTGATTGTGTTACTTGCTGCATCATAAGATTCTACATAAGCAACGTGTCCGTAAACACCATCAGCTGTCCAAACACCACCGACAGATTGACCAGCGGCAAATACTACGACTGAACCAGCGGCAGGTGTACCATTTACAGTATAGCCATCAGCTGCTGCAGATGCGCCCCACTGTGCGCCATTACCCCAATAAGTTCCAACCCATGGTGCACGGTTTTTCACATACCAAGTACATTGTCCCCAAGCATACATGTTACCTGAAGAAGAATGGTCAACTGCACCACTTGATGAATTTCCTACAAATGAACTATTATTGTTTGATTCAACAGAAGGTGTTTCAACAGTTACTTCTGGTGTTTCTTCAACTTTTGGTTGTTCTACAACAGTCGCTTCTGTTTTTACTTCTTGAACGACTTCTTTTACTTCAGTTTTTGGTTCAGAAACTTCTTGTTCCACAGTCTCTTCAACTACTGGCTGTTCTTGTGTTTCTGCTGGTTGTTCAACTGCTTTTTCTACTGATTCAGCTTGTTCTGCTTTTGGCTCAGTAGTTTCTTGTTCGATAGTTTGTTCAGCAGCTTGTTCTTGTGTTTCTACTGATTGTGTCGCTTTTTCTTCAGTTTGTTCTTGTTTAACTGTTTGTTGAGCGGCTTCTTGCGCTGCTTGTTGTTGAGCTGCTTCAATACGTGCTTGTTCTTCAGCTGCTTTTTTAGCGGCTGCTTGTTGTGCTGCTAAAATGCGAGCTTTTTCAGCTTCAGCTTCTTCTTTTTTCTTTTGTAATTTTGCTTTATCGCCTTCAGCAGTTGCTTGTTGTGCTGCTAAGTCTGCTTTTAAGACGTTTACGCTTGCTTGTTTTTCAGCAAGAGAATTTTTTTCATTTTCCAATTGTTGTTGTGTCGCCGCAACTTCTTGGACTTTTCTTTCATTCTCTTGAATATTTTTTTCAACAGCTTCTTTATCTTGTTTTTGCTTTTCGATTAATTCGTTATTTGCTTTAACGATTGTTGATACTGCTTGTACACGACCAATTGCATCGCTTAAAGAATCAGCTTCTAAAACCGCATCAAGTAAATTCATGTTATCGCCATTCACTTGGACGTCACGCGCTTGATTTTGGATAACTTCTTCACGTTGTGCAATACGTAATTTTAAATCAGCAATTGTTTGTTGTAATTTTTCAGCTTCTTTACCTAATTCAGCTTGTTTTGCTTCTAATTCGCTAACTTTTCCGCTAACTGTTGCAATTTCTGATGACAAACTATCGATTTGTGCTTGTGCATCTGCTTGTTGACCTTTTAAATCATTGATTTTTTGATCTTGTTGTTCAATTTGGTCATCGATTGTATCTGCCAAAGTTGCGCTTGGCGCTGTAACTGCTGTTAACATTAATGAACATACCATTAAAGTGGCTAAGTATTTTTTCTTCAAATTATTGTTCCCCCTGAGATTACTCTATAATATAATTATCTAACTTCTTTTGTATAAGAAAATTTCATGTTCTAATTTAGCGACAGATAAATCTTAACATATTAATATAGCACTTAGGTAAAAAGAATGTTACAAAATCATTTCAAATGAATATCAATTAGGTGTTTTTTCAGAAATAATGATTGATTATTGCAAAAAGTAATGAAAAACGCCTTTTTCCATAAAAAAATAGTAGAGAAGTTTTCACTTCTACTACTGTTTTTTTAATACCGCTAAAAATTGCGCGCCATATTTGTCTAATTTGTTTTGCCCCACACCTTTAATTTGTAAAAATTCTAAGGAATTTTGAGGTTGTTTTTCTGCCAAGTCTTGCAAAGTCTTATCAGAAAAAATGATATACGGCGGTAGATTTTGTTCTTGCGCTAATGAAAGACGCAAAGCACGTAATTCTTCAAATAGTTCATTGTCCATCACCAATTGTTTAACAGTGGCTTGTTTCCGATAGACTTTTCGTTTCCCTAATAAAACGTCAATTCCTTCGGGTGAAATCGACAATAATGGATATTGCCCTTCTGAAGGTGTCAAATATTGTTCCGCAGTTAAATAATCAATTAGCTGAACAATTTCTTTTTGTGTCCAGTCTTTCATTAAGCCATACGTAGATAATTGTTCAAAACTCCATTGCGTAATTTTTTGATCTTTGGAACCTGTTAACACTTTGCCAACAAGTGATTTCCCAAATTTTTCTCCCATGCGTTTTACGCAAGACAATACTTTTTGTGTTTCAACGGTAATATCTACTGATTCACGGTCATCCAAACAATTACTACACTTGCCACAAGCGACGCCTTCTTCACCAAAATAACGTAAAATATAACATTGAAGACATGTTTGTGTATGGGCATATTGACTCATTTCTCGTAATTTCAAATATTCATTTTGTTGATAGTCAATGGACGATTCTGATTGTTCAATAAAAAACTGCTGAATTTGTAAATCTTGCGCAGCATAAAGTAAAACGGCCTCGCTAGGTAAGCCATCCCGACCTGCACGTCCAGCTTCTTGGTAATAAGATTCTAGGTTTCCCGGAATTTGAGCGTGAATGACAAAGCGCACATTGCTCTTATTAATCCCCATACCAAATGCATTTGTTGCGACCATCACTTGAATACGATCAAATAGAAAATCTTCTTGGCTTTTTGAACGTACTTGTTCAGAGAGTCCACCATGATACATGCCCACTGGAATATCTTTATGTCGCAATAAATGATACAACCGCTCCACTTCTTTACGCGTGCTTGCATAAATAATACCCGCTTGTCCTTTATTGGTTTTTAAATATTCCAATAAATAGACATCTTTTTGTTCTTTAACCACTTGAAAAGCGAGGTTTTCACGAGCAAAGCCCGTTTTAATTTGATTATTCTCAGAAATTGATAATAACTGACAAATATCTTCCGCAACTTGGGTAGTGGCAGTAGCTGTCAACGCAATGATGGTTGGGCGTTGGGCAAATGAACGCAACGTTTCTGCTAGTTTTAAATAACTTGGACGAAAATCATGTCCCCATTGCGAAATACAATGTGCTTCGTCTACTGCTACTAAATCGATATCTACATGACGTAACAGTTCAAGAAAATCAGCTGTTTCTAAACGTTCCGGCGCTAAATATAATAACTTCACTTCTCCTCTAGCTGCCATTCCTAAGCGTTGTTGGATTTCTGAAAAATGAAGCGTGCTATTAACATATGTTGCTGGAATCCCCATTTCATTTAAACTATCCACTTGATCTTTCATCAATGAAATTAAAGGAGAAACTACAATTGTCAGTCCATTAAATAACAAAGCAGGTAATTGATAACAAATGGATTTCCCACCACCAGTCGGCATAATGCCCAGAACATCTTCTCGGTTTAAAATTTTTTGAATAATCTCTAGTTGACCTTTACGAAAAGTTTGATAGCCAAATTTTTCTTCTAATAATTGTGTTAGTTCACTCATTTGTTCCCTTCTTTCTCTATTTTATTATACCCAATTAGTAGCGGGCTTGCATATCTTGTAATTTTTGCAAATAAGCGTGTTTTAACATAGGGGGCTCAAGAATAAGCGCTTCTGTGCCAAACATTAAGAAATAATTCACTAAAAAATCCAGCTCTTTTTCGTGATACGTTCCTTTAAGCTGATTCCCTACCATAGTCATATTAGGAAATAATTGATTTTGTGCCAGATCACAGCCTTTTGCTGTTAACTGAGCTGCGAAAGTAAATGGACGCACTTGTTGTTTTCGCACTGCTTCTACTGAATAGTTTTTTCCTTCAGCAAAAAATTGAATATTGGTCATCTTATCACAACGATACGTTCGCCATTGGTGTTTTTGTATATCTCGAGCCAAACAATACCACAAACCTTGACGATAATTTAAATGGACTGGTTGAATGATTTTGACTTCTGAATGTTCTTTTTGATAATGCAAATGTAGCTGGTGTCGCGCCAACATTGCTTGATAGAGCATCTCTAGCTGAGGAACTGCTATCGGTACTTGGAGGCCTTCATAACTAACCATTGTTTCGAGTTCTTCTAAGGAAGTCACTGGAAATTTTTCTATTAACTTCTCTTTAATTTGTTGATAAGAATGGGGAAAAGGGGTGGCACCTTTCAATAACTGCAAAGCAAAAAAGATACTTAACAACTCTGTTTCCTTAAAGTAAATTGGGGTTCGTAACTGATGAGGTAAGACACGGTACCCCCCATTTTTTCCACTTTCAGCATATAAAGGTACCCCCAGTGCTTCTAATTCACTCACATCACGTAAGGCAGTTCGTTTAGAAATACGAAATTCCCTCATTAAATCACGTAAATTGAATTTATTTTTTCCATGTATAAAAATTAATTCTTGATTGAGTCGTTCACTTTTTTTCATATTTTCTCCTTTTGGTGCCATCTTCTGTCACCATTAAAACGTATACTAAGAAAAAAAGCAAAGGAGTATGATTAGTTATGTCTATTCAATTAGCCACATTTTTATCATTAGACGGCAAGGCCAACCAAGCACTCACTTTTTACCAAGAAATTTTTCAAGCGAAAGTTCTTTTTAAAATTACCAATCAACAATTCAAAGAACGTTTCAATCCACAGCTAGAAATTCCCAACGGCCAAGAAGAGTATATTTCACATTCTATTTTACAGATTGGGACCACACAGTTACAAATTGCTGACACATCAATTACCAGCGATTTCCTGACAAGTGGGACCAATTTTTCGCTAAGTTTTACGATTAACAATTTAGCCACTATCGAATCGATTTATCAAAAAATCATTCAATATGATGAGACGCAAATTATTGCTGCACCTTGCGAAAACGAATTTGCAGATTTTTATGCAATTGTTCGAGATCCATTTGGAGTCCTTTTGCAATTAACCAAAGAAAAACAACCTGATCCTGAGCAAAAAGGCAAAAAAAGAAACCCTCACACGTGATGAGGGCTTCTTTTTTTAGATAAATTCAACGGTTTCTTCCACTTGAATAGCTGGATCTAAGCTTTGAATAACTGGGCAATTCGGGGAAACTAATTTTAGACAACGTTGCGCTTTTTCTTGAAATTCTTCCGCAATTTTAACGTAAAACCGTAACTGAATGGCTTGAACTGGCTCGGCACGACGTTCTGTATCTCGGCTGTAGTCAGCCTCAATCTTTTCAAATTGATACGGAATATGTGAATTATCTAAAACCGATTGATATACATACCCACCGCAAGCAGCGACCGCACAGACTAGCATTTGAACTGGCGAATAACCTTGTTCTCTTGCCAAAACCCAGTTTCCTGTTTCATGTGGTAATTCAATTTTTTCTTTTCCTTGAATGAGTGTAAATGTCTCGATTGTCATTTGTTCCTCCTTACGAAATGGCCTTCTGCTACTTCAACCCAGTCAAAGGCTTCGGTCACTTCAATTTGTTGTTGAATTTCTTTTTTTGCAAGCGCAGCACGCGCTAATTTCGGATCAGCAATCGGTGCCGCAGCCAATAACTTTTTGGTATAGGGATGTTGTGGTGCTTCAAACAATCGTTGGGTAGGCGCTAACTCAACTAATTTCCCTTGATACATCACCGCAATTCGGTCAGAAATATGACGAATCACCGATAAATCGTGCGAGATGAATAAATACGATAGACCAAAATCTTTTTGTAAACTTAATAATAATTGAATGATTTGGGCTTGAATGGAGACATCTAATGCAGACGTCGGTTCATCACATAAAATAAACTCAGGTTGATTCACTACTGCACGCGCAATCCCAATTCGCTGACGTTGACCACCACTAAAGGCTCGAGGTAATTTGTGTAAAGCCTCGCCAGTAATTCCAACACGGGCTAAAATCTGTTCCGCTTTGTCGCGAGCATTTGTTTTAGAATCATTTAATAAAGGTTCCATCACTAATTCTAACGCAGTCATTCGGGGATTTAACGCAGAATAAGGATCTTGAAAAATAATTTGCATTTTTTGATAAATGGATTTTCTTTCAGCAGTTGCTAAGTTCGTCAGTTCTTGTCCTTCAAAAAAGACTTGCCCTTCTGTTAGCGTCTCTAAACTTAATAAACTACGACCTAACGTTGTTTTTCCACTTCCCGATTCACCAACTAATCCTAATGTTTCACCACGATAAATCGCTAAATTAATATCATCTAAAGCGCGTACTTCTGTTACTGCACCACGCCAGTTTTTGGAACGAAAAATTTTTGTCGCGTTTTCGACACGAATTAACTCTGTTGTCATTTTCCTTCCTCCTTAAGCCAAACATGGTGGGTTGCTGATAGTTCCTTGCGAGTTAAATTATCTGGTAACTCTTCATGATAATCAAAAACATGCAATTGCGCCTGTTTATCTCCTAAGTGTGCTGCTTCCAGTAATTGCTTTGTATACGGATGATGTGGGTGATAAAAGATTTCCTCAGTGGTTCCTTCTTCGACAACCAAACCTTGGTACATTACTTTAATATAGTCACACATTCCTGCTACTACGCCAAAATCATGGGTGACTAAAATCACGGAAAGCTCTTCACTTTCCTGTAATTCTTTAATAAGCGATAAGATTTGTGCCTGAATTGTCACATCCAAAGCTGTTGTTGGTTCATCTGCAATTAAAAGTTGTGGTTCTGCTAACAAGGCCATCGCAATCATTACACGTTGGCGCATGCCACCAGATAATTCATGAGGAAATTGTTTCATCCGTTTTTCAGCAAGAGCAATCCCCACCTTTTCTAACTCTTGAATCGCTCGTTGTTGAGCTGCTTTTTTGGAGATTTTTTGTTTTCGTAAAATCACTTCAGTTAAATGATAGCCAATCGTTCGTAAAGGATTTAAAGAGGTCATTGGATCTTGAAAAATCATGGAAATTGGTAACTTTTGTGGATTCGTTACGCGCTCTTCGTTAAATTCAAAAGCAGTTGTCGACATCACAGCTTGTTCCGGTAAAATATCCATAATACTTTTCATTGCCATACTTTTGCCGCTACCTGATTCACCAACAATCCCGATGACTTGACCTTTAGGCACATCCAAATCAATTCCTCTAAGAATTGGTATTAATTCGCCACGTTTTGGTTGAATGTCTACGCGTAAATCACTCAATTTTAATATATTTTTTGCCATCGAATTAGACCTCCCTTTGTAAAACTTGCTTAATCATGTCACCAAGGTTATTAAAGGAATAAATCGTTAATGCTACAAACAAACCAGGAAGTATGGCCATATAAGGTGCCCGTTGCAAGCTATTTTGAGCATTCTGCAAAAGACTTCCCCATGATGCCATAGGTTGTTGAATTCCTAATCCTAAAAAGCTCAACGCTGATTCAGTCATAATCGCACTAGAAATGCTCGTTGAAGCTGCGACAATTAAGGTCGGTAATACCGAGGGAAAAATATGTCTAAAAATAATCGTGCTTGCAGATTGCCCAATGAAATTTGCATATAAAACGTAGTCTCTTTCTTTCGCAGACAAGGTTTCACCACGAATTAAACGTGCAATATTCATCCATGAAAAACCACCAATAACAATAATGATCGTCCCTAGACCTGGTTTTAAGAAGACACTTAATACAATCACTAAAACTAACCACGGAATAGAGGATAAGATATCTACAATACGCATCAAGACATTATCAATCCAGCCGCCAAAATATCCTGAGACTAAGCCGACTGTCGTACCAATTGTCGTCGCCGTCAACATTGCCAATACACCTACTAATAAGGAGACCCTACCACCATATACCACTCGAATAAAATAATCTCGGCCCACTTCATCAGTTCCAAAAAGATGCTGCCAGCTTGGAGGTTGTGACATATTGCTGACATCTGTCGCATTCGGATCAATTGGTAGTAACGGAGCGATTAGTGACAAGCTAATTAGTAATGCTAGAAATATAAAAGAGAGGGTATAAATTGGAGAAGAAAAAATCGCTCTGAACAAATTTTTCAAACGCTTCATTACTCTTTTCCTCCCTTGCGAATTCGTGGATCAACAACTGAATAAAGGACATCTGAAAGGAGATTCCCCAAGATAACTAAAGTTGCTGAAAGTAGCATAATTGCCATAATAACTGGATAATCTAAACTTCTCGTTGCGCTCGTCAAATAAGGCCCCACTCCTGGCCAACCAAAGATGGTTTCTGTAATAATCGCACCAGTAACCAACATCGGTAATGCTAAACCTAATTGGGTCACTACTGGAATCAATACATTTCGACTAATGTGTCGACGGAAAATTTGCCATTTTGTCGCATGAAATGCTCGTTGAACAGTCACGTAATCTTCCGCCACTTGTTGCAAGGCAGAGGAACGAATATAACGGGTTAATTCTGGGAAAAAAGCAACCGTCAATGTAAGATAAGGCATGATAAAATGTGCCAGAAAATCATTGAAGTCCCCCGCTTTCCCAACTGTATTCATACCAATAATTGGGAATAAATTTAACCGATAACCTAAAAAATAAATCAAAATCATCGCAAACCAAAATGTTGGAATCGCAATCCCTAAAGAAGCAATACCATCAATTAATTTATCAAAAAATTTCCCTTTGTTTGCAGCAGCAATCAATCCCAAAGTAATGGCTAAAATTAATGCCGTTAGATAGGCCGGAATAATTAATTTCATCGTATTAGGTATACGAACCGCTAATTCACCAGCAATACTGCGTTGTGAAACCAATGAATAACCAAAATCTCCTTTAAAAATATTCGTCAACCACGTAGCGTACTGGACAAAAAATGGTTCATTCAAGCCATATTTCTCTCTTAATGCTTCTACTCGGTCTGGAGACATATTAGGTGTTGTCACGGAATCAATTACATCATACGGTGCCAGATGAATCAATGAAAAGACAATAAATGAAATAACCAATAGCAAAGGAATAGCTTGAAGTACTCGTTTTGCAATATATCTTGCCACACGTAACACTTCCTTTCTCATAATAAAAATGAAAAGAGACTGTGATAAAAGAGTCTTTATCACAGTCCAATTCACTATTTAATCGTTAATTTAGACACATCTTCAAACGTGTAAATTGGAATTAATCCGGCATCTTCTACATTTCCAATGCGGTTGTTAACTGCTAGAATTTTTTTGTTATCAACAATTGGATAGATACGCGCATCGTCAGCGATAGCTTGTTGTAATTCATTATATAATTCTTTGCGTTTCGCTTCATCCAATTCAACTGCAGCTTTGTTAAATAATTCGTCTGTTGCTTTATTTTCTGTTTGGAAGTAATTGGCACTACCCTCTGTTTCAAATAATGCACCATATAAATCAGGATCATTTCCCATAATATAACCACCCAAGAATAGGTTATATTTAGTTGAGCCATCTTTATCCAATTCAGCAAAAATTGCTGTTCCATCGCCACCCTCTAATGTTACGGTAATACCAGCTTTTTGCAACTGTTGTTGAATTAAAGTTGCTTGAATCGTTTGTGCTGGATCACTTGAAGAAAAGGCTAAGTTTAATTTCAAGTCGCTTACATTAGCTTCTTTTAATAGTTCTTTTGATTTTTCAATGTTCGTGTCGTATTTTTCAACGTCCTCTGTCGCAAATGGATTATTTGGTGGTAAGAATGAGTAAGGTTGTTCATAATATTCTTTTTCTAAATACGCCGCTTGATTTAACTCATCTTTGTTTAACGCAAACAATACAGCTTGACGTACTTTAACATCTTGTAATGCTTCAGATTTTGTATTTAATCCTAGATAACCTACACGATTTTCACTGTAAGGGTACGTAGTGATGGTTTTTTCATCTAAATCAGCCACATCTGATGGTAAAACAAAGGCTGCATCAACTTCACCTTTTTGCAGTGCTACTTTTGTTGTATCGGCACTTTCAATAATGCGTAAAGTTAAGTTTTTAATTGATGGTTCGCCACCAAAATAATGTTCATTCGCTTCAAATGTTAAATACTCGCCACGTTTATACTCAACTAACTTGTATGGTCCTGTTCCAACTGGATTTTCTGGTAATTCATTCACCGAAAAATCTTCTACGCCTTCAAAAATATGTTTTGGAATGATAAACGTTTCAGTCGCAATGTTGTTAACTGCCGCTGCACTGGCTTGTGGCAATACAAATTTCACTGTATAGTCATCGACTTTTTCAAATTTGATCGGTTGATCGCCAACCCATAGTTGATCGGCATTTCCATTTTCTTTTTTGGCTTTTTGTTCATACGTAAACACTACATCATCAGCTGTAAAAGGTTCGCCATCTGACCATTTCACATCTTTTTTCAAATGAACAGTTACAGATAAACCATCTTCTGCTGGTTCAACTGATTCTGCTAAAGCATTTTTTGTCGTTCCATCCCCTTCAACAATCACTAATGGTGAATAAATGATATTAGTTACTGTTAAGCCCCAACGGTCACTTGTGTTAATTGGGTTGGTAGAAGAAGGATCTCCACTGATTGCATACGTAAATGTCGCATCGTCTGCTGTGGTACTTGAACTATTTGCTGTTTCATTCGTGTTTCCTCCTGATGAACAAGCCGCTAAAGCCAATCCTAAAGCAAAGATGCCGACGCTAAAAAGCCCCTTTTTCCATTTTTTCATGTATTATTCCTCCCTGAATACATCACTTACTGATAGTATTTGTTCCCAAAGAATAGTCGGTTCATTTTAAAAAGTCAACGCACTTGTGATAGCTTTTTTCTATCACTATATATTAATTATTAAAAAAATTAGCGAAAAAAAAGCGTATAGATGAACGTATCTATACGCTTTTGCTGAAACAGTAACCTTTCACGTAAGTAAGCCTTTTACATCTTAGTATAAAGGAATTGAATCACCTGATAATCGTAGCTGTTTCTATTTTTTTACCAAACTGGAACACTTGATTTTTTCGTTGTTTCTTCGATGATTTTTTTCACTTCATCTGTTTGATAGTATTTTACTACTGTTTGATAAATCTCTTTGTCTTTTTCTTCTTCACGAGCTGCAATAACATTGTAGTATGGTTTAGAAGAATCAGCAATTGGTTCTAAGAAAATTGCATCCTCAGTTGGAATATGACCTGCATCAACAGCGACATTGTTGTTTACACATGCAATATCTACATCGTCTAATACACGAATCGTTTGATTAGCATCCAATAAATCAAATTTCAAATCTTTTGGATTAGCAATGATATCGTTAACTGTTGGCATAAACCCTTTCTCTGGGTCTAATTCAATTAAACCCGCAGTTTGTAATAATAACAATGCGCGACTTTCATTTGATACGTCATTTGGAAGGGCAACAGTTGCGCCATCTTTTAATTCTGACACATCTTTAATTTTATTTGAGAAAATACCTAATGGATTCAACGTGGTATAAGCGATAGTTGTATTGTGGAACCCGCCTTCTTTGTTGACGTTATCCATGTAGATTTCAGTTAATGATGAATGTAAATCAATTGACCCATCTTCTAAAGCCGTAATTGGGCCACGATAATCAGTAAATTTTACGATTTCTAAATCAATATTTTCTTTATCTTTTAATTCTTTTTGAACGTGTTCCCACGCTTCATTATTTTCTCCAACAACTCCTAGACGAACAACTTCTGCTTTCGCCTCACTTGAAGAATCTGTCTCCGTTGTATTTCCTGAACCACATGCGCCTAATAATGTTAGGGCACCGACCGTTAAAATACCTGTAACCACTTTGTTCCAACCTTTTTTCATTGCCATTCTCCTTTTGTTTTTTTCCGTTTTGATTTTGCTTCTGAAAAATAAAAAGCGCCCTTCATCAACACAAAGATGCTGATAAAAGGACGAAATTTCGAGGTACCACCTTTTTCAGAAGTAAAACTTCCCTGTCTCTTTTTTACAAGAAACGTTCAAGGTAACAATTGAACAAGTCGAAATTGCCTATTATCGACAATTTTCCTCAGAGAATCTGTTCTACTTGAAAGCAATGAATACTTACAAGATGACACAGCTCTTCAACGGATAGATATATAAGTTTTCTTGTACTTTACAGTATCCGTAAACCAGTGTCAATATTTAAAACCAAATCATTTAATTAGTGAAATTTCATTCAATGGCCAATAACGCATGAAAACTTCCCCTTGAACCATCGACTCATCGACAAAGCCAAATATCCGACTATCTTTCGAGATTAAACGATTGTCTCCAAGAACAAAATATTTTCCTTCCGGTACATTATATGAAAAATCATTTGTGAACGTTAATGCTCGTTCAGCAGTTTGTTGAAAACTCGTGTTATAACCATATTCTGTTTGTAATTTATTGTCTGCAAATTTTTCTTTGTATTCTGTTAAGTACGTTTCCTCAACTTTTTCACCATTTACGGTAAGCACATCATTTTTCATTTGAACGTTATCACCAGGCATACCAATTACACGTTTGACAGCTAATTTTTCTAAATCATCTGGTTCTTGGGTGGTGATGATATCAAAGCGTTCAATTTTAGAAAGCTGGAATGTAAATAATTTTTGTCCGTCTGCTAAAGTAGGGTCCATTGAATGTCCTTTCACTGACACAGGTGTCACTACAAATAGACGTAATATTAATAATAGTACGACGAAAAAAATAAACGTCCCCCAATTTTTCATAAATTCTTTCAAAGGTTATGCTCCCCTACTAGTTATTTCGATTCTTTGTTTATTATAACATAGCTTCTTATTGTTAGCGAAAATTGATGTCCTCTCTTATCGATAATGATTGTTTTTACTACGGTTCTATGGTATATTCTCTGAATATTTGCCATTTTTGGCTACACTTTTGTTATACTAGTGAATAATACATTTAGATTGGAGATATTCTTATGAACTTTGGACGTTTTACGCGTCTTACAGTGCGTCGAGGAAAGAATTTTTTCTCAAAAAATATTTCGTCAATTCAACTGATTGTTACCTATTATATTTTAATGACTCTTCTTGCACTTATTTTACTTTACTTGCCTATTTTTCGAAAACCAGATGTATATGTTTCGTTTATCGACATGTTCTTTATGGCAATTAGTACGATTAGTGTGACTGGCTTGTCCACTTTTCCAATTGATGAGGTATTTAATGAACGTGGCGTCATTTTACTAGAAATTCTCTTTCAAATTGGTGGCTTGGGTGTCATGATGATTTCGACCTTTTTCTTTATTGTTTCACGGCGTAAAATCTCATTGAAACAGCGTCAATTAATCATGGCAGACATGAATCAGCCTCGTTTAAGCGGCATTGTGCGCATGATTCGTACAACATTTACAATTATTTTAGTATGTCAGCTGATTGGCGGTGCCGTCTTTGGCATTTATTTCAAAGTCATGGGTTATTATGACCGCTGGCTAGATGCACTTTTTTATGGATTGTATCAAGCCATCTCTGCGGTAACCAACTCTGGTTTTGATGTGACCGGTGAATCAATTGTTCCTTACGCAAACGACAATCTCTTTTTAGTAGCAATCATGTTTTTAATTTTTATTGGAGGCATTGGCTTTCCGGTAATTATGGATTTTCGAGAATGGATTGGTTATCAAGTGTTTAAAAAGAAACGCCAGTTACCTTTCCGTTTCACCCTATTTACCAAAATTGCTTTCTTAGCATTCGTCATTTTATTCATTGGCGGTACCTTAACGATTTTCTTCCTAGAAAAAGATCATCTCTTTCGAAATATGACTGCAGTAGGGCAATGGGTTAATAGCATGTTCTACTCAATGACTACACGAAATGCTGGGTTACAGATTCATGATTTGAATGAATTTCAAACAACTACTCTAATGATTTTTTCAGTATTAATGTTCATCGGGTGTAGCCCTAGTTCCGTTGGTGGGGGTGTTCGAACAACGACTGTCGCCATTATTGGTTTGTATTTAATTTCGTTTTTAAAAAGTGAAAGCCATATTAACATTTTTGGTCGCAAAATTGCCAATGATGATGTACGTAAATCAGTTGTTGTCTTCATGTTATCTCTATTAATGTGCTTTGCTTGCGTCATTTTCTTAACTGCTACAGAAGATGTCTCCTTAATTTCCATTATTGTAGAAGTGACTTCCGCATTTGGAACGACAGGATTATCCCTAGGAATCACCTCGGAACTTTCTGTAATCGGCAAACTGATTATTGCTTTACTAATGTTTATTGGACGGATTGGGATGTTGTATACTCTATTGTTATTTATCCCTAAAGAAACAAGAGATTTAGGATACGAATATCCTACTGAAAAAATTATTATTGGTTAAAAAAATACCCTTTGCTTAGCAATCTAGGCAAGGGGTATTTGCTTGTTTACCTAAGTAACTACCTAGGGATACTATTTTGTTAATTCTTTTCGGGTTTTTGCAGATATTTTTTGCCAAACGAGATTGTAGGAAAGTTGAATCATCTGTTCTAGTTCTTCATCACTTAGTTCTTCTGTACTTAAGGTAATTGAATTCCAATGTTTTTTATTCATATGATAGCCAGCGACAATATCTGAATAAATTTCTCGCCACTCTTCATTTTTTTCTGGTTCACCTTTTAAAGTAATAATAGCTGTTTCCGAGAGTTCTGGACTCATCGTTCCAAACATTTTGCCGGCTACTTCAAAATAAATGGTTTGCCAATCTTCTCGATAATAAACTTTTGCAAAAGGCAATTGCTTACCAAATGCTTGCAGACGTTCATAGCGTTGTTGCATGCGCTTCACTCCTTTTTATTTTATTATAAGAGAGTTTCTTTTTTCTTGCTAAATTTTTTCTTAATTCTAAAGAAAAAGGGAAGCTGATTAATCTTTTGGCAAAGATATGGTATGATAAGTTGAATTTGTAATGAATATTTCATTTTACGTATGGAGGTTTTTTATGGGAATCCGAAGTTATTTTGCTGCATTTGTTGGCAAGACCTCACAATGGATACTAAAGAATTTTTTTAAGGGAGGATCAAGTCTTCCTGGAAAACTAGCATTATCAATTGATCCGCACATTCTAGATTACCTAGCAAAAGACTATCAAGTTGTAGTGGTTACTGGAACAAACGGCAAAACATTAACAACTGCCTTAACTGTGAATATTTTGCGTCAAGAATTTGATAATGTGTTGACAAATCCAACTGGTGCAAATATGGTGCAAGGAATTGTCTCTACTTTTCTTTCTGCGAAAAAAACAAGTGGGAAAAAATTTGCTGTCCTTGAAATTGATGAAGCCAGTCTAAGTAAAGTTACAGAGTACATCAAACCAGAATTATTTGTTTTTACAAATATTTTCCGCGATCAAATGGATCGTTATGGTGAAATTTATACAACGTATCAACTAATTGTTGATGGTGCAGCTAAATCACCAAACGCAACTATTTTAACCAATGGTGATTCACCAATTTTCAATTCAATCGATACCATTAATCCTCGTAAATATTACGGGTTCGATCATGAAGAAGATCATGAACAAATGGCACACTACAATACAGACGGCGTTTTGTGTCCGAAATGCCAACATATTTTACACTACAAAATGATTACTTATGCCAATCTGGGGAAATATTATTGCCCGAATTGCGACTTCCATCGTCCAGAATTAGACTATAAATTAACGGAATTGAAAAATATGACAAATACTTCGGCAGAGTTTGTCATCGATGGGAATGAATACAAATTAGAAGTTGGTGGCATGTACAACATTTATAATGCCTTAGCTGCTACTGCTGTTGCAGAATATTATACAGTTAGCCCTGAAAAAATTCGTGCTGGACTTGGCTATGATGAAAAAGTCTTTGGCCGTCAAGAAGTGATTGAAATTGATGGGAAGCAATGTACCTTAGTTTTAGTAAAAAATCCAGTGGGACTAAATCAAGTCATCGATATGATTGGTTTATCTCCTTATCAATTTTCATTAGTTTGTCTGTTAAATGCCAACTACGCCGATGGAATTGACGTTAGTTGGATTTGGGATGGCGATCATGAAGCGTTTGCCGAGATGGACATTCCACAAGTAATTGCAGGTGGTGATCGTCATAAAGATATGGCTTTGCGCTTGAAAGTTGCCGGCATTGCCGAAGAAATCATTACAGAAACACAAAATCTTGATGAAGTTATTGATAGTATTAAAGATTTGCCAACAGAACATGTTTACATCCTCGCAACCTATACTGCTGTCTTACAATTACGTAAAAAACTAGCAGACAAAGGATACATGGAAGGAGGAATGACACGTGGCTAAACGACAATTAAAACTAGCCCATTTGTATGGAAATCTGTTAAATACTTATGGCGATAATGGAAATATTTTGATGTTAAATTACGTCGCTAAAAAAATGGATATCGAGTTAGAAATTGAAATTGTTAGCATCCACGAACCATTTGATCCAAATCGTTATGACCTAGTCTTTTTTGGTGGCGGACAAGATTACGAGCAATTGATTGTCTCACAAGATATTCAAAGTAAAAAAGACAGTTTAACGACATTTATTGAAAATGATGGCGTCATTTTGGCCATTTGTGGTGGCTATCAATTACTGGGTCACTATTACATTGGTGCTGGCGGTGAAAAAATCTATGGCATCGGTGCATTGGATCATTATACCTTGAGCCAAGATAACAATCGCTTCATTGGTGATGTAAAAATCTATAATGAAGAGTTCGATGAAACTTACGAAGGGTTTGAAAACCACAATGGTCGTACCTTCTTAGGAAAAGGTGAACGTCCCTTAGGAAAAATTGTTGAAGGTTTTGGGAATAATGGCGAAGACCAAACAGAAGGCGCAATTTATCGGAATGTTTTCTGTTCTTACTTCCACGGACCAATTTTGGCACGAAATGAAGCCTTAGCAAAACGTTTAATCGATTTAGCATATAACCGTAAATATCAAGCGTAGTTTACAAACGAGACTTATAAATGAGTCTCGTTTTTTTGTGGGAATTTTCCCGCCGTCTGATACCTAGTACCAGCTTCTACTCTTTTGTCCCATAAGTAACTCCATCTATTGTAAACGCTCACAATTTAACTTAAAGTAATCACGTAAGTTATTTTAGAAGGGAGTTTTCTCAATTATGATGGAAAAAGTTCAGCGCTTTGGTGGCGCAATGTTTACACCAGTTCTACTTTTCTCATTTTCGGGTTTAATGGTTTCATTAGCAATTATTTGTAAAAATCCGATGTTAGTAGGAAGTATCGCAACTGAAGGAACCGCATGGTACGGAGTTTGGTCAATTATCGAAGACGGTGCATGGACAGTCTTTAATCAAATGGAATTATTATTTGTTATTGGATTGCCAATTGGTTTAGCAAAAAAAGCCAATGCTCGTGCAGTCATGGAAGCCTTTGTCGTCTACTTGACTTTCCAATACTTCGTTGGTGGGATGTTAAAAAACTTCAGTAATTTCTTTGGTGTTGATTACGCTATGGATGCTGGCGGAACAAGTGGTTTGAAATTAATTGCCAATATCAAAACACTAGATACAGGTATTATCGGTGCAATTGTCATTTCAGCTATTGTTGTTTGGATTCACAATCGTTTCTTTGATACAAAATTGCCTGATTGGTTAGGAATTTTCCAAGGTTCTTCATTTGTTGTGATTATTGGATTCTTCTTAATGTTACCAATCGCTTTCCTTGTAGCGCTTATCTGGCCAAAAATTCAAAATGGCATTAACTCCATGCAAGGTTTCTTAGCAAGTTCAGGCGTGTTAGGGGTTTGGATTTATACCTTCTTAGAACGAATACTAATACCTACTGGGTTGCATCACTTTATCTACTCCCCGTTTGTATTTGGTCCAGCAGTAACACCAGATGGGATTACTCGTGCTTGGATGGCAAACCTAAATGAATTTGCTGCTTCTACAAAACCATTGAAAGAATTGTTCCCTGAAGGTGGTTTTGCTATGCATGGTAACTCTAAGATGTTTGGTTCTATTGGGATTGCTTCAGCATTTTATCTGACTGCAAAACCAGAAAACAAAAAGAAAGTTATTTCTATTTTAATTCCAGTCACTTTAACAGCCTTTTTAGCAGGGATTACTGAACCATTAGAATTCACATTCTTATTCATCTCTCCGCCATTATTTGCGATTCATGCTGTATTAGCTGCTTCAATGACAGCAACTATGTATGCCTTTGGTGTTTCTGGAGATATGGGTGGTGGTTTCCTAGATTTATTAGCGAAAAACTGGATTCCAATGTTTGCAAATCATAAAACAGAAATCTTTACACAATTGGCGATTGGTTTAGCGTTCGCAGTATTGTATGTTCTAATTTTCCGTTTCTTGATTTTGAAATGGGATTTACCAACACCAGGTCGCGAAACTGTTTCAGATGATATTAAACTATTTACGAAAAAAGATTACAAAGCGAAAAAAGCAGGCGGAGCTAATGATGACGGTGAGCCTGAAGGCAATCGTTACCGTGAATCAGCAGCTATTTATCTAGAAGCATTTGGTGGCTCAGATAATATTGATAAAGTAAATAATTGTGCCACTCGTTTGCGTATTACCGTTAAAGACCCTGCAATTGTCGCAACCGATGACGCTTTTCGTGCAGGTGGTGCTCACGGGGTTGTCCGCAATGGTACAGCGTTCCAAGTTATTGTAGGCTTAGATGTTCCTCAAGTGAGAGAACAATTTGAACAATTATTAGATATTAAAGATTAAGGAGTGTTATAAAATCATGAAAAAATTTTCAATCGTCGTTGCCGGTGGAGGAAGTACCTTCACTCCTGGAATTGTCTTAATGTTATTAGACAACTTAGATCGTTTCCCTATTCGTCAAATTAAATTTTATGATAATAATGAAGAACGCCAAAAACAAGTCGCAGATGCTTGCGAAATTTTATTAAAAGAAAAAGCACCTGACATTAACTTTGTTGCAACAACTGATCCAGAAACAGCCTTTACTGATGTTGACTTTGTTATGGCACATATCCGTGTTGGTCTTTATGCAATGCGTGAAAAAGATGAAAAAATCCCATTGAAATATGGTGTGGTTGGTCAAGAGACATGCGGACCTGGCGGAATTGCTTATGGTATGCGCTCAATTGGTGGCGTGTTAGAAATCTTAGACTACATGGAAAAATATTCACCTGATGCTTGGATGTTAAACTACTCTAATCCAGCAGCAATTGTCGCAGAAGCAACACGTAAACTACGTCCGAATTCAAAAATCATCAATATTTGCGATATGCCAGTTGGAATTGAAGAACGTATGGCACGCTCAATCGGATTGAAGTCCCGTAAAGAAATGGTTGTGCGTTACTACGGATTAAATCATTTTGGCTGGTGGACAGACATTCGTGATAAAGATGGCAATGACTTAATGCCAAAAATTAAGGAACATGTGGCACAATATGGTTATTCTCTACAAGATGAAATCGAAGAATCACAACATTTAGATGAAAGCTGGATGCACACTTTTGCCAAAGCACGTGAAGTCTATGCTGTTGATCCTGATACTTTGCCAAATACGTATTTGAAATATTATTTCTACCCTCAAGATGAAGTTGCTCATTCAAACCCTGATTACACACGTGCCAATGAAGTAATGGCTGGCCGTGAAAAACATGTCTTTGGGGAATGTAATGCAATTGCTGCGCGTGGCAATACAGAAGGTACCACTCTTGAAATCGATGAACATGCAAGTTATATTGTCGATTTAGCCCGTGCGATTGCTTATAACACACATGAAAGAATGTTATTGATTGTACCGAATAATGGCGCTATCGTAAACTTTGATGAAACGGCAATGGTTGAAGTACCCTGTATCGTTGGTTCAAACGGTCCTGAACCATTGACACAAGGAAAAATTCCACAGTTCCAAAAAGGTTTGATGGAACAACAAGTATCCGTTGAAAAATTAGTAGTGGAAGCTTGGGTAGAGGGTTCTTACCAAAAACTATGGCAAGCCTTAACCTTATCACGCATCGTGCCAAATGCGCGGGTTGCTAAACAATTATTAGACGATTTAATCGAAGCCAACCAAGAGTTTTGGCCTGAATTAAAATAATTATTAGCAGTTATTCATCCCTCCTTCTTCTTTTTCAGTTATAATAACGGAAGAAGGAGGGATTTGATGAAATTGCAACGTTTGATTCATCACTATGCCAAAGACTTAAGTGAGCTAGATTTAGAAATTTTGCATTACATTGTAGAACACACAGAGGAAGTTGTTAACTTAAGTATTCTTGATTTAGCCGAAAGAGTCCATTCATCCAAGTCATCGATTTTACGCTTGACGAAAAAAATGGGCTTTTCCGGTTATTCTGAATTCAAATATTTTTTGCGACAAGAACAACAACATTTATTAGTTGAAGAAAGCGAAAAACAAATCTACGATAAACAATTGGATGATATCCAACAAACACTGGATTATATCCGCTCCGTTGATTTGCAACCAATTAACGAACTACTTAGTAAAAGTAAAACGATCTATTGTTACTCAACTGGATTCTCTCAGAAAAAGCCCTTAGAAGAATTTTCAAAAATGATGTTATCACTAGAAAAAAGAGTCATTATCTTACCCAATAAAACGGAATTAGATATGGCCATGCCTATGATTACCAGTGATGATTGCTTTATGGTGACTTCTGTCAGTGGGGAAACAGCAGATGTAAAAGAAAATCTGACGACATTTCATATGCGTCAAATCCCTGTAATTGCGATTACAGCATCTGGCAATAACTATTTTGCTCGTAATAGTACGCATCACTTAAACTATTATTGCTCCCCTTTTACTATCGGGAAAAAACATAGTGAAGTCATTTCATTAATAACTTTGCATTGTTTAATTGATTACTTGTATCGTTCTTACGGGATTTACCAATTAACGGAGGGATAACTATGCTGCGATGGACAACAAATTCCAAGCGACTACAACAAATCTTATTAACTTATTGGGTCCTCTTCCCTATTTTATTTTATGTTTATTTGCTAATTTCTAGTATAATGAAAGATGTAGCAATACAAGACTTAATTCAATATGTTCCTGGGATAGCATTAGGGAATCTTATTGCTTGTTTGACCCTTTTTCAAGCGGCTGTTCTCTTTTTTGTTAGTCGCGTTTCACAAAGTAGAGAGGGTTTATTGGGACAGTTCGTCTTTATTTCAATTTTTCAACAAGCGATGACAGGGAATATTATTGGTGCTTTGTTAACCTTCTTCTTACGACGTGCCTTATTACCAGTCAAAGAAAATACATCATCTCAAATTAAATTAATTTTTTACTTTGCAATTGGATTTATTTTATTATTAAGTTTTCTAACGCTATTTATTGCTTGGCGTTTGAGAGGAGTGTAAAAGATGTTTTCATTATTTAAAAAGAAAAAAGCGACGCTACACAGTCCAACAACAGGGATGTTGATTCCGTTGTCTCAAGTGAGCGATCCAGTATTTGCAGAAGGTATGATGGGACCTGGGCTAGCAATCGAACCGACTATTGCTGAAATCTACGCACCGGTCGAAGGAACAATCACTACCATTTTTCCAACGAAACATGCCATTGGCGTCAAAGCCAAAAACGGCAAAGACATTTTGCTACATATTGGCATTGATACCGTTGAATTAAATGGGGAAGGTTTCGATATCCACGTAAAAGAAGGCGATAAAGTGTCACCTGACACCTTACTAGCACGTGTTGATCATCAATTGCTTAAAGCAAAAGGCAAAGCGTCAACATTGATGGTTTTATTCCCTGAAGAAAAAGAACTACCTAGTGTTCAAGAGCGTAGCATTACTGCGAAAGAAGAAATTTTTTCATTAGATTAAAAAAAGTTGTGAGGAAGTTTTTCCCCACAACTTTTTTTAGTTGAATTTTACAGCAACTCCAAAATGATCGCTAACAACTGGTCCACTAATCCCATCAAACATCACTTGATAAGTTTCTGGCACGAATTCTTTTGTAGCAAAAATGTAATCAATTCGCAAGTTTCCTTGGTTATCGTTCCAACCGTCAATTGCCTTTGAAACGGTGTATGAGCCGATTTGTTCCTCAGATGTTACAAAGGTATCCATTAAGCCTAACTCGCTTGCTGTCACTAACTGGTAGCCTTCTGTGCCTTCTGGGTTGTTGAAGTCGCCCATCACTAACAAAGGATACGGACTATCTTTTAAAACTGCTACCGTATTTTGCCACTCCGTTACAAATCCCTCTTGTGACCACCAAGAATAATGCCCGCTACATACACGAACCATTTGCCCAACAATTTCTGTCACTCCTGTTAATAACGGACGACGACGATGATCCTCGGCACCATCATATTGAGAGACTAAATAATCTTTTGGTAAAATCGGATTTTTAGACAATAATGCCAAACCTTCGTGAAATTTTTGATAACCAATATGACAAAATGTCCATGTCCAGTAGTATTCGACATCATTTGCAGCTAAATAATCCACTAATCGCAAAACAAAATTATCTTCATGAATAACCATATCTGTTGTAGGACAATATAAGTCGCCTACAATCCCTGGTTCTGACTTAATTCCTTGATTAACTTCTTGCAAAGCAATCACGTCATATTCTTCTTTTAAAATCATCTCTGCTAATTGTTCAAATTTCTCTTCTGGATGTTCTTCCATCCAACTATGGGTATTTAACGTTAATACTTTCATTACTTTTTACGTTCCTCACTCTCAAACCACGACTAACAGCAACATCACTAAATATTGTAGTACACTTCGTATAGTGAAACAACCATCTTTTTTTCCTTCAATGAAAACAAAATATAATAAAACGCAATCGGTTTCTCTATCGTTTCGCTTAAAAAATAAAATAAACTATTCTGCAATATTACACTTGACTAACGCAACCGTTTGCGTTTAATATATACATATAAAATAAACGAGCTGGAGGAAATAAATTATGCAACATATTCAACGTCTTTTTGATATTCATCCATGGAAAATTGCCACAACTAAACTTGATGTCGAAAATCGTCGTTTGCAAGAATCTTTGACAAGTATTGGAAACGGCTACATGGGTATGCGCGGTAACTTTGAAGAACATTATAGTGCAGACCACCATTTAGGAACGTATCTAGCCGGTGTCTGGTATCCTGATAAAACACGAGTTGGCTGGTGGAAAAACGGTTATCCAGAATATTTTGGTAAAGTAATTAATGCTGTGAACTTTATCGCTATGGATATCACTGTTAACGGTGAAACTGTTGACCTTTCAGTTATTAATCCGCAAGATTTTTACATGGAACTTGATATGGAAACAGGCATCTTATCACGTCGCTTTACTGTAACAGTTGGCGGTGCAACGATTGCTTTTTCTTTTGAACGTTTCTTAAGTATCGCAAAAAAAGAATTAGCTATGATTCGCATGGATGCTGAAGTTTTAGAAGGCCATGCAGCTATTCATATTGTTTCTAAATTAGATAACAACGTTCAAAATGAAGATAGTAACTACGATGAGATGTTCTGGGAGGAATTAGCCAAAGGAACGACTAATGATATTCATCATTTAACGACACGTACTGTGCCTAATGATTTTGGTATTGAACAATTTACAGTCACGTCAGCAATGGCGCACAACGTTTTACCAACAACCATTGAAACAAGTGAACTAGCGATTGCTGCTACGTTTGATTTTCAAGCGAATGCTGGCGAAAAAATTCGTTTAGAAAAAGAAGTTATCGTAGTAACTAGTCGTGATTTTGAAGAAGAAAAACAAGTAACAACCGCGATAGCATACATGACCCAGTTTGGTTCAGACTATGATGCTTTACGTCAAGAACAAGCAGATGCGTGGCGTAAACGTTGGGATTTAGCTGATGTGACAATTGAAGGCGATGACGCTGCTCAACAAGGGATTCGTTTTAACTTGTTCCAACTCTTCTCAACTTATTATGGCGAAGACGAGCGCTTAAACATTGGACCAAAAGGCTTTACCGGTGAAAAATATGGTGGTGCAACTTATTGGGATACAGAAGCGTATGCCGTACCGTTATATCTTGCTTTAGCTGATGCAAATGTCACTAAAAACTTATTAAAATACCGTCACAATCAATTACCACAAGCACAACACAATGCCCGTCAACAAGGTCTTAAAGGTGCACTTTACCCAATGGTTACTTTTACAGGAGTTGAATGCCATAATGAATGGGAAATTACCTTTGAAGAAATTCATCGTAATGGTGCAATTGCTTATGCTATTTACAACTATACAAATTACACAGGCGATACAGACTACCTTAAAACAAACGGCTTAGAAGTATTAGTCGAAATCGCACGTTTCTGGGCAGACCGCGTGCATTATTCAAAACGTAACGATGCGTATATGATTCATGGCGTAACTGGTCCAAATGAATATGAAAATAATATCAACAATAACTGGTACACTAATACAATTGCGACTTGGGTGTTAAACTATACGTTAGAAAACTACTTGCGTTATCAAGAAGAAACAACAATTACGATTTCAGAAGAAGAACAGGCGAAATGGCGTGAAATTATTGAAAAAATGTACTTCCCTGTTGATGAAGAACTTGGTGTGTTTGTCCAACATGATACATTCTTAGATAAAGATTTAATGAACGTCACTGAGTTAGATCCAAAACACTTACCATTAAATCAAAACTGGTCATGGGATCGAATTTTACGTTCTTGCTTTATCAAACAAGCGGATGTCTTACAAGGTATTTATTTCTTAGGCAATCAATTCACAAAAGAAGAAAAACGTCGTAACTTTGAATTTTATGAACCAATGACTGTTCATGAGTCTTCTCTCTCTCCTTCCATTCATGCGATCTTAGCCGCTGAATTGGGAATGGAAGACAAAGCCTTGGAAATGTACGAACGCACCGCACGTTTAGATTTAGACAACTATAACAACGATACAGAAGATGGCTTACACATTACTTCAATGACTGGTAGCTGGTTAGGAATTGTTCAAGGATTCGCTCAAATGAAAACCTTTGATGAAGTGTTAAGCTTTGCTCCTTTTGTTCCTAAAACTTGGGATTCTTATGCCTTTCATATCAACTATCGTGGGCGCCTGTTAGCTGTTTCTGTGACCCAAGAACACGTAACGTTGAAATTAATTGACGGGGAAGCCTTAACCTTAACTGTTTACAATGACAGTTACACATTAGAAGATTCTCTAGAAATCCCTGTAAAAAACAACTAGGCCTACTTACAAACGTTCATTTGTCGTTGAGGCAAATGAACGTTTTTTCAAATCAAGCTAGCAGGTAATGGTTCCCTGTGATACTATAATCGAGAGGTGGGAAAACATGAGTATTACGGTAAAAGATGTAGCAAAAAAAGCGGGCGTGGCGACATCCACCGTCTCCCGTGTCATCAATGACCATCCGAGTATTTCGGAAGAGACTAAGAAAAAAGTCCGCAAAGTAATGGATGAGTTAGGTTATACCCCGAATTTAGCTGCACGTAATCTTGGTAAACAGATTTCAAGTGCAATCGGCGTCGTATTACCGCCGTTAGATTCAAAAGAACGTATCGGTAATCCTTTTCACTTAGAGACCATTGAGACAATTAATGATGAAGCACGCAATTATGGCATGTCGGTAGCGATTGCTTCAGCACGAGACTTTGATACCCTGTTAGAAAATGTTCAGCGTATGCATCGTCAAAAGCAAGTCGATGGGTTCATTTTGACTTATTCTGATAAAGATGATCCAATTATTCGTTATTTATTAGAAGAAGCAGTCCCTTTCACTTTGATTGGGCAACCGTATATTGCGGAAGAGAAAACCATTTATGTGGATAATGACAATCAATTATTAGGTAAACAAGCAACTGAATATCTAATTGAAGAAGGTCACGAACAAATTCTCTTTGCAAGTAATATCACGCACGAGAATTTATATTATGAACGCTTTTTCGGCTATCAAAAAGCCTTAATGATGGCAAACTTGCCTGTTCATTCAGCAGCAACTTTTGAATCACCTGATGATTACGTTAGATTTGAAGAAACCTTGACCAATACGAAAGCAACAGCTATTGTGGTACTTGATGACTTATTTGCTGTACGAATCATGCAATTAGTCAATTTATACGGCTATCGAGTTCCTGAAGACATTTCTATTATCAGCTTTAACAATTCTATTTTTGCAACACTCATTCATCCCTATTTAACAAGTATTGATATCGATGTACCTTCCCTAGGTAAAATTGCCACACAACGTTTAATGGATCAATTAAACAATAAACAACAACGTAGTATTCGTGTAGTTGTTCCTCATCGCTTGATTAAACGTGAATCAGTGATGAAACGAAATGTTCAAAACTAAACAAAAAAACAAGCTTAAACCCTCTATCAAAAGGTTTAAGCTTGTTTTTTCACTATTTTTCTCCAGGTTCTGAGGCAATGATTTTTACATCACCTTGAATTTCCCAACTAGTAATTTGATCTGGCAAAATAAAGCTTGTTCCTAATTCTAGCTCATACACTTCCCCATCAACAACTAATTTTCCATAACCATCGATAACTGTTGCTAAGGTGTATGGTGCTTGTTTTACAAAATTTAATACACCTTTTACTTGCCATTCATAAACATTAAAGAAGTCGGTTTTCAAATATGTGACTACAGCAGATTCACCATGTCTTACCTCGGTAATACTTACTTCTGGTGTACGTGCAGGAACAGTTGTGACATCCACCGATTGTTGAATGTGCAACTCACGAGTTTGCCCTTGATCATCTGTTCGATCATAATCATATACGCGATAAGTGGTATCCGAACTTTGTTGGGTTTCCAAAATTAAAATACCTTTTCCAATCGCATGAATGGTGCCACTTGGAACATAGAAGAAATCGCCTTTTTTAACAGGCACGCGTACAAATAAATCATCCCAACGTTCTTCTTCAATCATTTGTGCGAGTTCTTCACGAGTGGTCGCTGAATGTCCATAAATAATTTCTGCTCCTGGTGCAGCATCAATAATATACCAGCATTCCGTTTTGCCAAGCTCTCCTTCGTGTTCTAAGCCATAAGTATCATCTGGATGCACTTGAACAGATAAATCATCTTCTGCATCTAAAATTTTTATTAATAATGGGAACACTTCTTCGCTTGGTTGACCAAATAATTCCTTGTGTTCTGCCCACAATGCATCTAACGTTTGTCCTTTGTAAGGCCCATTTTGTACAACACTAACGCCATGTGGATGGGCACTAATCGCCCAATCTTCACCAATATGGTCATTGGGGATATCAAAACCAAAGACGGTTTTTAATCGACTTCCTCCCCAAATTTTCTCTTGAAATACAGGTTCCATAAATAATGGTTGCATTGTTGCTCTCCTCTCGTTACTTTTCTATTGGCTTATTATAGCACGTTTTGTAATCGTTTTTCAGATAAATACTGTGCAATAATTTCATCCCTGTGTCGTTTATAGTCTTCGCGTTTATCAACAGGATGCACACGATTCGATAAAAAGGCGAATCCTTGCTGTTTCCTTGGATCGATTAGCAAAAAAGTCCCCGTGTACCCTGTATGAAAAAACATATCTTCTTTCAAATCCCAACCTAATGACCTCTTCCCGTTTTGCATAGGGGTATGATCCTGCAATAGCCACTCGATAGTTGCCGACTTTAAATAACTGCCCTCAAAATAAGTTCGCATGAACAAGTGAATATCGTCAATCGTCGTAAATAATCCTGCATTACCCGCATGCTCTCCTAAAATGCGAGCTTTAGGATCATGTGTGATTCCTTTAATGACTGTCCCATCTGCCAATTGTTGCGTAGGTACAATCCGATTAGCAGTTAGTGGTGGAAACTGACTGTTTGTCATGCCAATTGGCTTCAAGACCTCTTCTTGAAAAATGATTGTTGCGGATTTCCCTAATAATTCTTCTAACATAAATCCTAATAAAATCGTTCCTGCATCAGTATATTTCACTATTTTACCTAGGTTTTCCCCTGGTTGTAAAGTTAGATACGCTTTTTGTAATTCAAACGCAGATAATTGATCTCGATTGGGAATCCACGTTTGAATATCTGAGGTATGTGTTAATAAATGGCGTAAGGTAATTTGATCATTCGCAAAAGTAGGTAAATATTGTTTGAGGGGCGCATCTATCTGCAATTTATCTTGTTCCCATAAACGTAATACTACACTTGTTGTACAAATGACTTTAGTTAAAGAAGCGACATCAAAGACATGCTGCTGCGTCATCGCTTCTTTCTCCGGTAAAACCGCAGCGTCTCCTAAAACATGCGTCTCATTTTCTTGTTCAATAAATTGATAGACGACACCAGGAAAAACGCCTTGCGCTAGTTTTTTAGCAATCATTGCTTGCGTTTTAGGATACATCCTTTCACTCCTTTTCGATAATTAGTGATATTGTTGGTATAACTTCTCTAATTCCGATTGATTGCGAACAATAATGGTTTTATCAGGATAAGCATCTTTAATTTCTTGATAATGTTGTCTAATTGCTCTAGTGCGCCCTTGATATAAAACCCACCATAAAAACTCCCAATCAATTTTTTCTTCGCAACCTTCTGCCATGTCTGGACGAGTTTTCCCACGATAGTTAAAATAGCGAGTCACCACACGTCGCAAGGCATGCCAGCGTGGAAACAATAACAATACGATTTGATCAGCTTTCTCTAGACGCTCAGCTTGATAATAGCGTGTGTAATTTCCATCGATAACCCAATTCGCTCCAGCTGAAAATTCTTTTACAAGAGCCTTGGCTTCCTCATCGGGACGCGTCTGCCAATTTTCAATAAATTGCACCGTATCTAGATGCAAACAAGGAATCTGTTGCATTATGGCAATATGTTTGGCTAAGGTTGATTTTCCGCTTCCCGAATATCCTAAGATTGCTACTTTCATTCTGATACTCTCCTTTGTAAAAATGCAAAAACAAAGTCATAAGCTCTTGCATTTCGCAATAACTTATGACTTTTTCTAATGACGAACGAACCACCACTCGATGCCAACCGCATCATAAATGGTTAAAATAGATTTCTTTTTATCAATAAAAAATTCTTTTTTCAACTCACTTAAATGTTTTTCTAAGTCCAGAATATTTTCTTCACTAATAAAAAATTTTAAAAATTCTAAACCTAAAATTTCATGGCTTTCCACTGCGATAGCTTCACTTTCCGCTTTGTTTAATCCTACATGAAAAGATTGATTGTTTAAGTGATAGCCTTGTTCTTTGTTTTCAAAACCTAAAATTTCATGTAAAAATGAAGCTTCTTCGGTAACATCTATTACATTTAAGTGCACGTGTTCAAAGTGTGAATCGACAGACAAATGCGTATGTTCTCCGGTACTAGCGGCTAACAAATCTGTTTCAGACAATGCTTCATTGACTTGAGTATAAATTTCTAATTGATTCTCTTCTGGATCAGTTAGTTGAATTCGAGCTTCTGTCTCATTGAGCAAAATAGTCACTGGATAATCCGCTTTTTTCAAGCGTGCAAAAATATCACTTAATTCTGCTACACTACCTACTCGCAGTGTTAAATGCTGTAATTTTTTTACTTTACCAAAGTAATCTTGCGCACGTGGACTTTCTTCCAACCACAAATTTTCACTTTTATCTTCAACCGTTCCCATAATCGCTAAGGCATTTTCTTCCCCTTTTAAGACAAAACCAATCAAATCACGATAAAAATCAATCATTTTATCACGATCTTTGACACGAATTGCTACTGTTGCTAGTGCAGTAGTTGTGCCTAAATTAAAACCTGACATTTTTTCACGGCCTCCTTGTTTCTTCTCAAACTATTGTACTGATAAAAAAACATTCACGCAACTAAAACTCTAGATATTTTCAGAATTTTTCAACAGACTTTTTTCATGACGATTGTGATTGTTTATGTAATGGGTAAACGGCTCCAATAATTCCTGCATCGTTTTTTAATTTTGCTGGTAAAATGGGTGTCCAGCCATATTGCTTGATAAAATTAATGCTCTCATGACGCGTCTCAAGTTTTTCCATTGTTTCTTTAAGACCATTAAAAAATTGTTCATTGGCACTGATACCACCACCAATTAAAATCGCCTCTGGGTCATATTGACTGATTAAATTTATTAAACCAACCGCTAAATCTTGATGAAAACGATCAACAACTTGGCGAGCAATCGGTTCATTTTCTGTATAACGTTGTAAAATCTCACGAGCATCCCATGTTGATGTTGCTTCTGGTTGTTCTTTAATTAGCGCCTCATTGTACAAACGGCACAAGCCACCAATGACAGATATGTGAAGGTTTAAACTAGCATATTCAATATTACCTTCTTCAGGTAACTCTTTAGTAATTGCCCAGCCAAATTCACCAGCTATACCATGTGCACCACGGAAAACCTCTCCGTTAATGACAATTCCGCCACCAACACCAGTTCCTAAAACAATACATAAATAATTATCTAAATCTTGGGCATTTCCTACCCATTTTTCAGCGATTGCAACTGCATTCGCATCATTTTCAACCACAGTTACCATACCTGTACGGGCTTTAATTTCTTCTTTTAAGTTTGTGCCATATAAGGAACGAATAGCACCTGCTGTCGTCATCATTCCATCTTTTTGAATGATACCTGGTGCACTAATTCCAACACCTAAAATATCGTCATGCTTTTCCTGATACGCTTGAATAATTGCTGTAACTTGTTCTAAAAATGGTTCTTTATCTTTGGGCGTATCCAGGGCGCTTTTTTCAAAAATTTGCGCTGCATCGTCTACTAACGCATATTTAATTTGTGTCCCACCAATATCAATTCCCACGTACATAGCCAAAACTCCTTTCATCACTTTTTTCTATAGTATAGAAGAAAAAAAAAGCTTTAACAAGCACGGCTCCATTAAGAAGGAAAATAATTACAGCTAAACACTAGAATATGGTAAAGTAACTATAAAAGAAATAGGAGGAAATTTTTATGGAAAACTGTATTTTTTGTAAAATTATCAATCAAGAAATTCCAAGTTATAAAGTATATGAGGATGAAAAAATCTATGCATTCTTAGATATCACGCAAGTAACTAAAGGACATACATTAGTTATTCCTAAAAAACATGTTTCTGATGTTTTCGAATACGAAGAAGAATTAGCGGCGGACGTCTTTACACGCATTCCAAAAATTGCCCGTGCACTCGAAGCATCATTTCCTGAAATGCAAGGGTTGAATATTGTGAATAATAACCGAGAAGTAGCTTATCAAACTGTCTTTCATTCACATGTCCATTTAATCCCTCGTTATGGAAAAGATGACGATTTCTCGATGCATTTCGGTAAACACATGGATGATTATACCTCGGAAGAAATGGTTGCTATTGCTGAAAAAATCAAAGCGCAGGTGAAATAAATGAGTTTCATAAAAGGATTATTATTTGGCGCAACAGTTGGTGGCGTCAGTGGTTTATTGATGGCTCCTCGTAGCGGCAAGGAAACCCAACAAATGGTAGAGACATACATTGATGATGTCACTGAATCAACTAAAGAATTTAATGAAAGCTTACAAAATTTTCAACAGGCACTTGCTCAAACCCAGAAAACCGTTGAAGAAACGATTCCCTACTTTACGAAATCGCTACAAAAGGATGTCGAAGCCTTCAAATTTCAAGCCGCGCCTCGTCTGGCACGAATCAATGAACAAGTGGAAGAAATGAATCAATATATTGCTTCACTTCCTGTTCAAAATGAAACTAAGAAAAAGTAAAGAAAAAGATATTTGTATGAATTTTATTTGAAAGATTTTACCAACACTTTCCTTTCTGAAAAAGAGTATGGTATAGTTATGGCTATGAACATATTGAAATCTAATAACAGGAGTGCTTAATACAATGAAGAAAAAAATTCTTTTAGCAGTTGTCGGCGCAATGAGTGTTTTCACGCTAGCTGCTTGCTCAGGTAACACAAATACAGAAATCGCAACGATGAAAGGTGCTAAATTAACCGTTGAAGATTTTTATGAGAAAGCAAAAACCGATCAAAACAGTCAACAAATTGTTTTTGACATGATTTTATCAGAAGTTTTCACATCAAAATACGGCGATAAAGTAACAGACAAAGACGTTGAAAAAGAAATTACAAATGTTTTTGGTGATACTTTCGAAGATCAATTAAAAGCTTCTGGCATGTCTCGTAAAGAAGTTGAAAACAGTATTCGTGAAAGCTTAGCCTTTAAAGAAGGTTTGAAAGCTCACGTAGACTTAACAGATGCTGACTTGAAAGCTGCTTGGGATTCTTTCCATCCAGAAGTTGAAGCACAATTAATTGCAGTAACATCTGAAGATGAAGCAAAAGAAGTAAAAGAAGAAGTAAGTAAAAAAGATGCTGATTTTGGTAAAGTTGCCAAAGAAAAATCAGTTGATGCTTCAAAAGAAGATAGTGGTAAAGTGAAATTTGACTCATCAACAGCTGCTACAACAATTCCTGAAGAAGTAAAAGCTGCTGCTTGGGATTTAAAAGATGGTGAAATTTCTGAACCAATCGCTGTAAACTCTGCATATGGTACAAGCTACTATGTAGTGAAAATGGTGAAAAACCAATCAAAAGGCAATGATATGTCTAAATACGAAGACAAGATTAAAGAAATTGCTACTGATACAAAATTAAACGATAGCGAATTTACAACAAAAGCTATTGGTGAAGAATTAGTTGACGCAAATGTAAAAATCAAAGATGAAGCATTCTCAAATATTCTAACAAACTTCATTGATGCAGCAGAAACTAAATCATCTTCAGACTCTGATGCCAAAGAAGCTACTACAAAAGAATCAGAAACAAACGCATCAACTGAAGAAAGCAAATAATTCTCAAAAACAGGCGTTAAGTACGGATGTACTTAACGCCTGTTTTTACGTCTTACTATAGAATTTCAATTCAGTAATTTCGTTTTTAACGAATAAAAAAAACTCTATACGATTATCAAAGAAGAAATCGTATAGAGTAAGATTTATTTTTGATTGTAGCAATTAAGTTTTAAATATTTTTTGGGACATAAAAGCTACGGTTATCCAAACCAAAAATACGATCTGTATATTCGCCAGGTTCAGTTTGACGAATGGAGGTTAAGAGCATTTGCATCGAAGCATCTAAATTGTCAATTTGATGCAAAATTTCTGCTTCCATAATTCGTGGACGAACAGGAGAACCATATTCTAATAGACCATGATGCGACAGTACCATATGACGCAAAACAACTACATCTTCATCACGTTCATCAATTTTTAGCGCCAAACAAGCTTTAGTAATTTCTTCATCAACTAAAACCAAATGCCCTACTAAATTCCCCACTAGCGTATATTCTGTTGACATTGGTCCACTCAACTCTATTACTTTGCCCAAATCATGTAGAATAATACCTGCGTACAGCAAGGAAGCATTTAATTCAGAATATTCGCGAACGATTGCTTTACCTAGGCGAAGCATCGTTGTAGTATGGTAAGCAAGTCCGCCAGCAAACGCATGATGGTTTCGTTTAGCTGCTGGATATTCAAAAAATTCTTTTTTGTATTGGTTTAATAAGAAACGAACAATTCGGTTCCAATGAGGATTAGTAATTTCAAAAAGCACTTGGCTAATTTCTTCTTCCATCGCTTCTTTTTGAATTGGTGCTCGTTCCATGTATAAACTTGGGTCATTCGGTTCTTCCGCTTTTGCTGTGCGCAATTGTAAAATTTTCACTTGAGGGTTTCCTTGATACACTTCTCTTTTTCCAGTTAGATAGACCACACGTCCAGCTTCAAAACGCTTAATTTCATCTTCAGAAGCATCCCAAAACTTACCATCCAATGTCCCTGATGTGTCTTGAAATGTAAAAGCAATAAATTTTTTGCCATTTTTTGCCATGCGTACATCCGCATTTTTGACTAATACAAATGCATGAAACTCTTCGTCTACTGCCAATTCTCGTAATTTTTTCATTTGTTTAACGCTCTGCTTTACCTAGGTAAAACAAGCGTCTCTCACATCCTTTGCTTAATTTCAATTACTGGTTGTTGCAGCCTTTGATAATAGCTTACCATTTCTTGATCAGAAGACAAACAAATGACTTGGTGTTTTTTTCCAAATTCTGCAAACAATTTCGCTAACTGTTCTTTACGTAAACTATCATAATGCAACCAACCATCGTCAATAATGACTGGACTTACTATTGATTGTCCTTGTAAAGATAAATACGCAAAACGCACAGCCATAATCAGTTGATCTTTTGTTCCAGTGGAAAGCGTATAAATATCCAGAAGTGTCTGGTCAGAAGCAACGTGTAAGACACCTTCGCTTAATAATACTTGGTTATAACGCTCATTGGTTAATAACTCAAAATAATGCGAAGCTTGTTGTAGTAACTGTGGCAATTGTTGTTCGGATAGTTCAGTCGCTAAATCACTTAAGCTCGCACTCAAGACTTGATTGGTACTCCAAGTAATTGCTAATTCTTGAATTTCTGAAAGCAATCGACTTTCCTCTTGATACAATTCATCTAAAACACCATCAATTTGTAGATGCTCAATTTGTAATTGCACACGTTGTTTTTCTTCTAAAAGTTGAGAACTTTCTTGTTGAAGCACCTCTTGCTTTTCTTGAACAATTTGTAATTGAATGGTTAATTCGTCGAAACGCATTTTTTTAGGAAAAATAGGGGTTAAGAGATGCGTTAATTCTGCTTTTCGTTCTGCCTGTTTTTGTTGCTGTTCCCATTGCTTCATCCACAAAGGAATTTCAGTAGGATGTTCTAACCCAAATTTTTCCAGTAAGTTTTGGTATTTCGCAAATAAAGCATGCTGTTCTTCTTTACTACGTTTTAATTGTTGCGCAATTAACGTACTTGGTTGTTGCAAGCGCGTTAACTTAATATCTTGCATTTTATCTGAAAATTCTTCTAGCACTGTTAATTTTTCTTGAATCGCTTTATTTTCTAAAGGTAGCCATTCACTAAACAGTTGAAAGTCTTCTTCAATTTTTGCTAATTCATTGATAAGTTGTTCGTGTTGTTTGGTACTCTTTGCTAGCAAAGCCGTGTATTCATGGAAGCTAGCCACGGCTTGTTCATATTCTTGTAAGACTTGATGCCATGTATGATAATTCGTATTATTGCCAAAAGATGGTTGCAAATAAGTTAACAGCTGCTGTTTTTCTTGCTGTGTCTGGTTCAACACTGCTGTTTCTGCTTCAATTTCAGCAGCATATGCATCTAATTGGACTAACTTTTCTTGCCACAGAGGTTTAATTTGTGATGCAGGATTAATTTTTTTATAAAAGAATAGCCCCCCACCAATCAATAAGGCACTGCCACCAATGAGCATGCCTATTACTTTTAAAGGACTGGGTAATAATACACTAAGTAAAAATAATCCCCCACCAATAGCCGGTAAAACATACGCTTGTGTATTCGTTTTTGCTAATAATTCAGGATGTTTACTTTCTATTTTGGTAATTTCTATTTCTATGGGTTCTTTTTTCTCTTTTAACCACTGAATACGCAACTCATGCTGAGAAACTTCCTCATCCAATTCTTCTAAACGGTGTAACAGCTGAAAAATTTGGTCATCCAATTCAGGTGGTGCCACCTCTTTTTTCCAACCCCAACGTTCTACAAGTTGCATTAACGTAGTATCGATTCTTTCATATTCGTCATTTAATCGATCATACTCATCCACCATTCGAACAATTGGCACTTTTTGACGTAGTAACTCTTGAATCTTGCTTTCTTTATCTAAATAAAAGAAATAATGACTCGACTCTTGCCCTTGCTCTAAACGTGATAGTTCAGCTTGCTTTTTGTTGATTTCTTCAGATAGTTGTTGATACTCTTGGTAAAAAAGACGCAACTGCTTTTGCTCTTTTTCAGTCATACTACTTTCTTTTAGCCGTAGTAATTGTTGCCATTCTTCATATAAAGGCCAATTTATTTTTTGCTGATTTAATTCTTGTTGTTGCTGTTGTAACTGCTGTAATTGTTGACGTAATTCTTTTTGTTGTTCTGTATAAACAGATAGTTGTTGATACGCTCGCTTCATATCATTTTCTTGGGCTTCTTTTTGCTGAATGGTTTCTTTTAATCGTTGCCATTCATTTAAACGTTTATTTAATGGTAATCGTTGACCGCGTGGTTTGAAAAGTTGTTGATTATTTTTATGATATTCTTGAATTTTCTGCATTAATTGTTTGCTTCCACTAATTCCCAAAGAAATCAATGCCGCATGGAGCTCTTTTTCTTGCATACGTTCAATTTGAGAAAGTTGCTCTTGTTGAAACGTAAACACTTCTTGAAATACCTCTTGACTCAGAGGAGCAATCAACTGTAGAAATAGTTTTTCATCGCCTTCTTCTGAACCAATCCATACTTTGGCTTGTCCACGATTTATTTGACGATAACGCTCAACCACAATTTCACCATAAGGTTCAATTTCTAGCCATAACTTTCCACCATAAGCAGCACCATCTTGGGGAGTATAGTCACGTTTCCGTAAATTTTTCTTGGGAAAACCAAATAACATGGCTTGAATAAATTGATACAATGTTGATTTTCCAATCTCATTTTGCCCAAATAACAGTTGATTACCTGATAAAAATTCAAATGTTTGTTGACGATAATGGCCAAAACCTGTAATTTCTGCTTTTATTATCCTCATTATTCTTCCTCACTCCAACAAAACTCTTGCTCTAGTGTTGTTTTCACTTGGGCTAATGTTTCTTCTTTCAATGTTTGTGATGAAATCGTTCGTTTAATTAGCGGATGTGTCGCTAACTCTTCAATGATTGTTTCAAAGACTTCATTTGTTTGATAGCTAGCTAATAATTGCGCCATAACTTCTTTACCTGTTAAAACTAGTTTCTCACTTTCAGGAACTGCGATTACTTCTAACTGATAAACAATCTGTTCAAAATTATTCTGTGCCAAATATTCATTTAAATACGCGATCAATTCCGGCTTTTCACGATTATTTAACCAGTCGATCGGTAAATGCTCCGTATCTTTCAATGAAAATTTAACTAACTGCCGCTGAGATGTTTGAAAGAATGCCTTCATAGCTTCCAAAGCATCCTTACGAGATTTCATCCCTGATAGCGATAACTCATAATCTTCCCAAGTCACTGCAGCAACCCTTTTTGTTTCGTAGTGTACTGTCAGCCCATCTAACGTGACCAATTGAACACCTGTTTCTTTTTCTTTTTGAGTATGACCTTGAGGGGTTCCTGGATAGATGATTGGAGGCGTTTTAGATAATACAGTTGGTACATGAATATGTCCCAATGCCCAATAATCGTAATTTTTTTGTTTCATTTCTTGAATCTGAAAAGGCGCAAAACGCTCACCATTACTGTCTCCGTGATACATTCCAATGTGATAAGTTGCTGCTTTTTTAGGAAATTCACTCACTTTGGACGTGGGAATCCACGGATGTTGGTAACTAAAACCACTAATTGCATAACTTTCGCCTGTCTTATTTTTTCCATGTATCGTTCGTACTTTTTCTTCTGTAAATAAATGAATATTCTCAGGAAAATCAAACCAGTAACGCTCTTTTTCAAAATAATCATGATTACCAAAAATCATATAGACTGGAATATCTTGTTCCTTCAAACGATTCATTTGTTTAAAAAACTGATGTTGTGTTTTTAAGCTCGGACGATTTTGATGGAAAATATCTCCTGCAAATACTAAAAAATCAACTTGTTCATCTAAAGCTAGTGTCACAATTTTTTCTAATACTTGGTTATTCGCAAGAGGTAACTCTTTGACTTGCGTAATTAAATGCAATCCTTCAAAGGTTCGATCAAAATGTAAATCCGCACAATGAATAAATCGCAACATAATTCAAAATCCTCCTCTTTTTCCTATTATTTTACCATTTTTTCAAATTCTAGTCAGCAAAATGCGAAAATTCGTTCGCATTAAGCGAAAAATTAACATTACTTTGTGATTACCTCGGTAAAATAATGCGCTTACGTAGAAAAAAATAAAAAAATAAAGATTTTTCAAGCATTTCTAGTAATTTTATGATAAAATCTATCTATTGAAAACACTTAGTTAGTACCTAAGTAATTACTAGGTAAAGGAGAAATGGGAATTATGACAGAACAAACAGGCAAAACACTCACTCAATTAGCCAATGAATTGGGTGTATCACGCGATAAAGTCATCTATCGTTATAAAAAACTACCTGAAGATCATTACTACAAAGAAAACAACACAATTTATATTAAAGAAAACGGGGTACAACGTATCATTGATGAGTTAGGGGAAGACATCAATGAAGAAGGCACACAAAATGAGGTAAGTAGCCCAATCAACGATTATTTAATTGAGCAATTAGCTAAAAAAGATGAACAAATTGAACAATTACAAAAATTAATCGATCAACAGCAACAACTAAATGCAGAAGATAAAAAATTAATCAAAGAACTTCATCAATATTTTGCTTTAGAAGCTCCTAAAGAACCAAATGAAGAAGATGACAAACGTTCTGTTGAACTAGAAGCACAAGTTGCTAAGCTAGAAGAACAAATGAAAAAAGCTGAAGCATTAACTACAGAAAAAGAGCAACTAGAAAAAGAATTAGCAGAGTTAAAAGCTGATCTAGAAGCGAAGAAAAAGAAATGGTACCAATTCTGGAAAAAGAAAAATTAATTAAAAAGGCTGAGAAAAAATTGAAATTAGCCTTAAAATTAGCCTTAATTAATAAAAAAATCGACGCAAAAACTTGGAAAAAGTTTTGCGTCGATTTTTTGTAGAGATGGTTTTCCCCATTCTCGTTGAATATGATTTAATTAAATGATATTCAATACATATGCACCTTGATTAGCTTTAACTTTCACGACATAATCAGTTCCTTTATCAACTGTCATTTTCTTAGCCTTACCTGGTTCTAAAGTAAACTCTTTGACTAGCGTAATACCATCATTTTCATAAATACCAATATCTATAACATTTTCACTACTTGCATCATTAATCAGTTCTTTTTTCCAAAAAATTCCATTTAATTTTAAATAAGAATTTTCTTCAAACTTCACTCTTTGCCAAGTATTTTCTTCGTTTTCCCTTATATTTATTTTTGTTGATATTTCAGGAGAGAAAAAATTGTGAACATAATAAACTTCTTGATAAAGTAAATATCCAGTGAAGAATAATAATACAACGAATGCAGAGACAATAATACTTAATGTTCTTTTTCTGATTACATTTTTTCGCTGTTCTCCACTAACTTGCTTAACCATAACTGTGTCCTCCCTTAATAGTTGATCTAATGATATACCTAATATGTCACTTAAAATTACAATAGAATCTAAATCAGGATAATTTCTTCCAGCTTCCCAATTTGCTACTGCAGACCGAGAAACATTCTATTTTTCTGATAGTGCTTGTTGTGTTAAATTTTTTTCTTGCCTTGAATCGCGAATTTGTTTTCCGATTTCAACCATTCTATTTCGCTCCTTTAACATCATATTAAAATATAAAAATAAAAAATCATAGACAGGTTCTAACACATCATATTATACTATTCAGATTTTGTGTTTCTTATTAAATCAAACTTTAAAATAATATTTGTCACAAATACTGACACATTGATATAAAGCCCTTTTGAAAGAAATTAAATAACGTTACCTACTCGTACTGAGGAAATATTTTATCAAGAGTCCTTATTAAAATCTAAATAATTTTTTTAAAGCGTCTATTCCTCCAATGCAACTTTCTTTTCACCGTTATTGCTAATTAGTTTATATTTTAATTTGAGTTGATTTTTCATTATAGATATCAAATCACAAATCAATGGTTCATTTATACCGCTGAGATATGTCTATGAATATTGAAAATACAATAGGATTAGGCAAGTTAATAAAGCCAGTAAAGTAACAATAAAGTTTATTGTACTTTCGGCACTTTCTAGCTTCATTTCTAGTTTGGATGGCCTAAATGTAGGATTTAATGATTTTGTTTGATAGTCAACTGTTCTAAAAAAACTATCTGATGGTATCATAAAAAAAATCATAACTCCATAAATTACAGCCGCTGGAATTAAAAACGTACAATTTAATATATAACTAGCTATTAAACTAATAACTAATGGGATGATTACATATAACGAATTCTTCAATAAAATTACATGTGCTTTATTCATTTTATTCCCCTCTTTTTAATAATATCAATTGTTTAATAGTACTCAATCATTCTTCCACTGTTAAAATAGACCACGACAACCTGATTATATCTCGGCGAGTGATTCTATCTCTTTATTTAAAAATAGTTTAGCTAATTTAAGAAATTATGATAATTGGATATAACTAAACATACTTTTAAAATTGTATATTATATTTATGTAATTAACTTAACAGAACTTAAACTCTAAAGTATCGTTGCAAAACCAATAATTTAAGTAAGAAGTTTTGCACTGAATCTATTATTTTTCTATTGATTTCTTTATTCGTATTAAGTTCATTTTTTATTCCTGAACAGTTTTTAGTAGCATTTAGTTACGAAATTAAACTTCAACTTTTTTAGAAATAGTGATTATTTCAAATGCATCTAAAAGTCATTTCTAAAATTAATCAGTTTACATAAGATACATTAAAAAGAGCAATCTTTTACAAGGTTGCTCTTTTTTTATTTAATGTACTTTACATTTTTTACTATGCACTAATATAACTATTTTGATACCCTATATTTAGTTTTTTCCATTTACGAATTTGAGTTCTCAAATTTGTAAATGGTATAACTTTATTTATATGCATCGATTCAGCTCTTTGCAGATTTAAGAAGGCGTCCCATAAAAGGAATGTCCTTTAGATTTTGAAAGAGGATTTGTATGATAATGCATATAGTATCCAGATTTACCTTTATCTCTCTCTGGCCCAACAGGAGTTTTTTTTCCTTTTTTTAATAAAGAAGCTGAACTAGCAACTGTTTTTGCTTTAGCTTTAGTAATTGACCACACATCTCCATTAGCTGCCATTCTAGAAACTGCTGCTTTTTTTATTTCCCCACCCCATTAATTATTACTTTTCCATCTATTTTTAAACACATCTTTATGATATAGTGCGTTTAATAGGCTAGTCAATATTTTTTTAACCAATGTTTATTAGGAGGATATTTAATATGAAAAATATCAATATAACCAATAAAAATGACTATATAAAAATTTTAGATTTTTTAGAAAAAAAAACTAAGTATATAGAACTACTGCAACTTATAGATGATGAAGAATCTAATTTAATTATAGATAAATATAGTAATCTTTTGATTTCAAAAAAAAATGTATCTAACTGGATTGATTCAGGAGCTAAAGGTGTAGTTTACAAATTTGATATAAACTTATCTGATAAGAAAAAAATCTTTGGTGATTTAAAGAGTATTAATTCTTTTTTCTACAACAAATTTGATAGTAAAATTGGCGAAATAGTTGAAACTACTGAATTTGGTTATATGAATATTGCTTTTTTCGATTTAAAAGGAAATCTGTTATTTTATACTATTACTCATGAGGGAATAGCTTGGATTAACTATTAAAAGTAGTTTACATTGTCAAAAAATATGTAAAGGTTAGTTCAAAACATGAATCATACTATATTAAGTTTGTGAAATAAGGTATACATTAATAAAACAAAAGCCAATCCTATTGCTATTAAGAGTGGCTTTTGTTGCACCCGTTTCGACTCAGAACGTGCATATTTTATGCAAAATAAAAAACAGTACTCATTTACTTATAGATATTTCATCTTCAGCAAGTATATGAGTACCGTTTTTAAATTACTTAAAAGCAACGACCAAAAATAGTACATATAAAATCGCCATCGACCATCAGAAAAAATACCAATCTATCATCAGACAGTCAGTACTTTTATTTAACCTTTGATTTGCTTACAAGTCGGTTTCTGAAAGAACAGTGATGGTTTTCGTTATAAAATCAGATTAAAAAGGCTACAAATCTAAAAAAAAGATTTGTAGCCTTTTGCTATAGCAATATGGATAAAAAAGAAGATCCAATGATTGAATCTTCTTTTTTATGAGTAGAGATGGTTTTACCCCAACCACTCCTGTTGTTTAGTCTTGATATAATTCTCTTAATGGTGTCATAATGATGCGGTTCAAGTCATTGATTACTGTACTAAATGCTTGTTCAACACGCATTAAATCAGCAATTAATTCTTCTTGTTGAATTTCTACAGCTAATGCTTGTGCTTTTTCTGCATCTTCATCTGTCATTTCTTCACCAGCAGCCATTTTTTCTTGAAGTGAAATTTGGAATTCTTGGAATTGTTTAAACAAACCATAAGCTTTTTCATCTGCTTTTAGTTTTGTAAATGTGTCACTTAATTCTTGGAATTGCTCCATATCACGAATTTCACGTTCTAATTGATTCGCTGTATCATAAATGTTAGACATAATTGTCCCTCGCTTTTCTTTAAGTTAGTTATATTGTAACATGTTCTATTTCATGTGGCTAATGCTTATCTTAAACGGTCACGAATGCCGCGGAATAGGTCTTTAGCCCCTTCTTTCACTTTTTCGCCAAATTTCTGCATGCCATCTTTCGCATCTTCTGTAAATTTATTTAAGTCATCTTGCCATGGCTGATCGTCTTCGGTAGTGGTTTGTTCTTCAGGAGCTTCATCTGGTGACATGACTTTGCCCCCTGTCCAATAAGCATCTGCTACAGTAAAGTTGGTTCCTGCTGTGTAAGGTAAAATACTGTCTGCTTGCGCTTTAAAGATTGGTCCTACTGTTTCACCACTAGTTCCTTCTAAATAATGATCTTTACTTGTTTGTTCAAATCCCAACCAAGTTGAAATCACTACATCTGGTGTATAACCGACAATCCATTGGTCATTGTTTTTAGTTGCGTCAAAGTTGGTTTCTGTTGTTCCTGTTTTTCCAGCAACTGTATAGTTATACGGCGTAGCTTCCATTGCTGTACCATTTGAAAAGGTTCCTAACAACATACTGGTCATTTCATTGGCTGTTTCTTGAGAAATTACTTTTTTCCCTTTAGGTTGTGTATTATCCACAATAACTGCACCGGTTGAGTCAATAATTTTGGTAATCAAATGCGGTGTATACAAAGTTCCACCATTTGCAAACACACCATATGCTCCTGCCATGGTCATTGGCGATACTCCATATTCTAACCCCCCCAATGCTACGCCCCAATATTTATCGGAGTCGGTTAAGTTCAATCCAAATGCTTTGGCTTTATTGTAGCCTTTATCCAAGCCAATTTCATGTAACAACCAAACTGCGGGTAAATTCAAACTACGCGCGACTGCTTGATACATCGGAACTTCATTTTCATAAGTACCACTGTAATTTTTTGCATCGTAATAACTTTGTGGTTCATCTTTTAAAATACTATCTGGTTTGTAGCCAGCTTCTAAGGCCGGTGCATATACACTCAATGGTTTAATCGTAGAACCTGGTGAACGTCTCATATCTGTCGCAAAGTTAAATCCTCTAAAAGTGTAATCCCCACGACGACCAATTAAACCACGAACGCCACCTGTACCAGGGTCTAAGGCCACAGATGCTGATTGAACCATCGTCCCATCTTCAGCATTTGGTGGGAAATAACCATTTTCTGCATAAGTATCTTGCATAGCAATTTGGTAATTTTGATCTAATGCTGTATAAATCTTATACCCACGATTCATTAAATCATCGTCATCAATCCCATACTCACGTTCTGCTTCATTAATTACTGCATCAAAGTAATAGGGATATTGATACCCGGCATCCGTTTGATTGTAAGCATCATACAATAAATCAGTGATTGCCACTTGACTCTCTTGATCGGCTGAAGCTTGGTCTAATTTGCCATTTTCTACCATCAACTGTAAGACAGTGTCGCGACGATTGGTTGCAGCTTCTGGCTCGTCAATTGGATTATAAATCGATGGTCCCTTTAGCATCCCAATTAAAGTCGCTGCTTCACCAATAGTTACATCCGTTGCATCCACACCAAAATATTTTTTCGCTGCGTCTTGAATGCCCCAAACACCATTTCCATAATAAGATGTATTTAAGTACATTGCTAAAATTTCATCTTTAGAATATTTCTTTTCAATTTCAATTGCTAAAAATATTTCTTTGGCTTTTCGGTTAAAGGTTTGATCAATCGTTAAATAGGCATTTTTGGCTAACTGCTGGGTGATAGTACTACCACCACCGCCACTAGTGCTGCGATTGATAAGCATCCGAACTGCTGCTCGGCCAATCCCTTTAATATCAAACCCATGATGTGAATAAAAACTACGGTCTTCAGTCGAAATAACCGCATCAACCACATAAGGTGATACATGATCTAAATCAACATATGTTCCTTTTTGAGCAGACATTCGTCCAGCTTCTTGATTCTCTTTATCATAAATTATCGTAGATTCACGTAATCCTGATTCTAGCTCTGAAACCTTGGTTGTTTTTGCAATATAAAATAAGTAGACACTCATAACTAATGCGCCAACTAATGCCAATAAAATAATAATTTTATTCACATGATATTTTTTCCAAACTCGCTTGCGCCATTGATGGAATTGAATAAGATAAGGTTTCATCCATTGCCAAAAACGAATCAAATATTCTTTTATAATACCTAAATATTTTTTTATTGTAGCTAAAAAGCGCTGAAAATCCATCGCTTCCCCTCCTCTAACAAAGTGTAGCATATTTTTCTAATAAGAAAATACGACTAGAGACGTAAGTTACGTCATTTTAACATAGACTTCGACTTTGCCTAGTTTACCATTGAATTGTCACATTTTCGTTGTTTTTTTCTTAAAAAAGCGTTAAAGATGATATAATGACAGACGAAAGGAGCGTTGGCTGTGGAATATTCAATTACTTTACCTGCTTCACAACAACCAATGACAATTCGTGACTTACTTGAAAAGGAGTGGCTAGTTCCTCGTAAAGTTCGTCATTTTTTACGCATACGAAAAAATGTCTTACTCAACAATGAACTTGCGATGTTTCATCAAGAGGTCCACGCAGGTGATACTCTTACCTTGCGTTTAGAAGAAACAGATTATACTTATCAAGAAATTCATCTTGGCAACAAAAAAAATATTCATCCTCTATTTGAAGATGAACATATTATTTTAGTCAATAAACCAGCGGGTGTAAAAACTCACCCAAATCAACCAGATGAAACAGAGACACTTTTAAATGATTTAGCGGCTTATCTTGCTGAAAAAAACCAAAGAGGTTATGTGGTCCATCGCTTAGATAAAGAAACAAGCGGAGTAATTTTATTTGCCAAAAATCCTTTAGTCTTACCGATTTTAGGACGTCTATTAGAACAAAAAGCGATCTATCGCCGTTATCAAGCAGTTGTTTGGGGTAAATTAAACAACGATACCACCATTCATAAAAAAATGGGTCGTGATCGTCACGACCGCCGTAAACGCGTCATTGATGAGCGCAAAGGCAAAACAGCCATTACGCATGTTGAAGTGCATGCAGTCCATCAAAAAACTAGTGAGATTTATTGTGTGCTAGACACGGGACGCACCCATCAAATTCGCGTTCACCTTGCAAGTGTAGGTCATCCCATTGTTGGTGATCCTTTATATCAAACCAAAAATGGGCCGCGTTTGTTGCTCCATGCCTATGAAATGTTTTTAGTTCATCCTTTTACTAAAGAACAAATGCATATCGTTGCGACTCCTGGATTGTGGGAATAAGAAAAAAAGCTTTGATTCGGCTTGGATCAAAGCTTTTTTAACAATTACTAATTTTTTTGCTCCAGACGAGTCCGTTCTGCTTCGGTTAAAACACGGTGTTCCCCATAATCAAGCGTTGCATCTAAAACTAATCCACCCATGCGAATACGTTTTAAATACGTTACCTCTTTACCAACCGCTTGGACCATTCGTTTGACTTGGTGAAATTTTCCTTCATGCAAAATCAAACGAATTTCTGAGGTTTCTTCCTCCTCATCAATAGTATCAATCATTAATTTAGCAGGCAGACAGGCTTCACCATCAATTGTGAGTCCTTTTTCAAAAGCTTCAATGTCCGCTTGAGTCATCACACCAGCTATTTGTGCATAGTATTCTTTTTCTACATGACGTTTCGGTGACAGTAGCCGATGTGCTAAGGCACCATCATTGGTAATAACTAATAATCCTTCTGTATCTTTATCTAAACGTCCAACTGGAAATAAATCCTCACGATAATGTTCATCATCAAATAAATCCATCACGGTTTCATCGTAATCATCAATCGTAGCTGAAATTACGCCAGCTGGTTTATTTAATAAGTAATAAAAATATTTTTGATAAACGACAGGCTCCCCATCAAAAAATACAGCATCTTCATTTTCTTTCACTTGGAATTTATCAGATTTAATGACTGTCCCGTTGACTGAAACCAATCCTTTTTTAATAAAGTTTTTCACTTCTTTTCGTGAGCCAAAATCCATGTCGGCTAAATATTTATCTAATCGCATTTTTTCTCCTTTCAACAGAAAAGTTCGGAAGAGATTTCCTTCCGAACCTATCACTATTTAATGTGTAATTTCGTTCTAAAACGTGCCATACCTGAGCCTAATAACTTGTCTGCTAAACGCAATTTCAATGCCATATAAACGTAAACAAGTGCCCCAACACCTGCGACAATTATAATAATAATAAATGACTGAACTTTACTATCTGGGCTTAAAACTAATTCTAAGCCAAATTTTGTAAGACCTGCAAATAAAACCATAATCGCAGTCATAACAGCAATCAATGCTGTACGTTTCCACGTTAAACGTGCGTTGAAACGCGTCTTCTTATGAATTTTCCATAAATTCAGGTAACAAGCAACGCTCATCCCTAGTGTAGTTGAAACAATGGGTCCATAAGCTTCTAACATGCGGATGCAAATTGTTTGTGTGGCAATTTTAACAATTAAACCAATCACAAAAAATAATACTGCTGAACCATTTTCATACATTCCTTGTAACATCATGGAAGTTACCATAAATAACCCTTGTGCTAAACCAGAAATACACACAGCAATTAATAAATTCGCTCCTAATTGATCAGGTTTATAAAACATTGTGTTTAACGGATAAGCTAAAATCATCATACCTAAAGTAGCTGGTAACATGACAAATGCGTAAAGTTGTAAATTATTTGTAACTAATTTTGCCATTCCCTTATAGTCTTGTTTTGCATACGATTCTGTCAATAATGGCATCCCAACAATTGCCATTGAAGTGGCTAAACCAATAACTACCATTGATAATTTATCTGGATTTCCACCAAATAAAGCCATCAAAGCAATCAATTGATTTTTAGAGTATTCTGTAAAACCACTCATTGTGTGAACAAATGTATATTGGTCAACTAATTTGAAAATTGTGAGCCCTGCACCTAAAATAATGAACGGTATCGCTTCTTTAACTGTCGATATCAATAATTTAATCGTATCTACATTACCAGTTTCTTTGCTGTTTTCTGCTAAAATATCCATTTTGATTTTTTCTTTACGGAAATAATAAATTAAAATCCCTGTTCCCGCTAACGCACCAATAAAAGCACCAAATGTTGATTGTGTAACTGCAGCAACATAATCGCCATCACCTAGTTTCATAATCATAAAGGTGGCAATTAACATATAAATAACACGTGCGACTTGTTCTACTAACTGGGAAATCGCAAATGGCGCAATATTTTGAATTCCTTGGAAATATCCTCGAATTACACTCATCACTGGAATAACTAAAATTGCAACACTTAACGAACGCATTGATGGAATCAAATCGACACCACCACCAGCAGCTTGTGACAACACTGGCGCAGCAAAATACATACTTAAAGCACTAATCAGCCCTAAAATTGCCATTGCTTGCAAGGAACGATGGAATAGACGCTGACTTGTACGGTACTCTTGTCTTGAATTATGATAAGCGACTTGTTTGGCAATCGCTGCAGGAATTCCCGCAGTTGAAACCATGATGAAAAGCGCATATACATTATATCCCATGTTAAACAAGGCATTTGCCACATCGCCGTACTCACCCATCCAATAATACCAAGGCAAAATATAGATAACGCCCATCAAACGAGAGCCAATATTGCCAATGGTCATCCAAGCAGAACCACGCGCCATTTTGTCTTCATTTGTCAATTCAGATGAAGCCTGTTTTGTATTATCTGTCATTGAGTTCTTCTCCACTTTCTTTCATACATATCTCTTATTCTAATGCGAAATGCTCTTTGTCGCAATCTATTTTTCTATTCGTTACACCCTTTTAATATTTCAACTTGCGAAAATGCCTCTTTCTGATATCCTATGCTATAATTAGCTAGAACTTTAGGACAAGGAGTAAACTTATTTATGTATTCCATGACAATTAATGAACTTTGTAACCTTTTAAGCAAACATCAGTTACTTCAAGAAAAGGTAGCTAACGAAAACTGGCAGCAAAAAATCAAAGAATCTGCTAACAATACCTTCACGTATCTCTCCTATGATTCACGTGACTTAAAAGAGCACACACTTTTCTTTTGTAAAGGATTGAACTTTAAAGCAGAACTTTTAGAAGCTGCGGTGCAAGATGGTGTGACGCATTATCTGTCTGAAGTGTCTTATGATGTGGATGCACAAGAGATTTTGGTAACTGACATTCGTGAAGCGATGGCCGTTGTTGCACAAGCTTTTTATCAACAACCGCAAGATAAATTATACAAAATCGGAATTACAGGCACCAAAGGAAAAACAACCGCCGCTTATTTTATCAAAAAAGTATTAGACGAAGCTTTCCATCAAAAAGTCGCGTTGTTTTCTTCGGAAGAAACAACATTAGATGGCACCACATTTTATGCGTCAAAATTAACCACGCCAGAAGCCTTAGACCTTTACCGCCAAATGGCTTTAGCAGTGGAAAGTGGTACTACTCATTTAGTAATGGAAGTTTCTTCACAAGCATATAAAACCAAACGAGTCTTTGGGTTAACTTTTGAAACAGGCATTTTCCTTAATATTAGTCCCGATCACATTAGTCCAATTGAACATGCAACATTTGAAGAGTATTTCGCCTGCAAATGTCAATTACTAAGAAATAGCAAGCAAATGGTCATTAATCATGATAGTGATCACTTTGATGTGTTAGAAGATATTTGCCAAAAAGAACAGGTGCCTTATTATACATTTGGGCAAAAAACGGGAACTTACCGCATTCAGCCATTAGCTAACCCTCGTTGTTTCCACTTAGAAGCAACTGAAGATGCCTTAGATGTTACTGGTGATTATCAACTCGCGTTATTTGGCACTTTTAATCATGATAATGCAGCAGCAACTATTTTAACTACCCGACTAGCAGGCGTTTCTAAAGAAATGATTCAAGCTAGTTTACCACAAAGCCATGTTCCTGGTCGCATGAACTTATTAGAAAAAGCAAATGGCGCCTATATTTTCATTGATTATGCGCACAACTATTTAAGTATCAAAGCTATTGGTGAATTTGCCAAAGAACTAAGACCTAATGGCCGAGTAATTATTGTCACTGGTAGTGCTGGTGACAAAGCGCATTCTCGCCGTCCTGATATTGGACGAGCATTAAGTGAATGTGCAGACATTGCTATTTTAACAAGTGATGATCCTGGTTTTGAAGATGCTTCAGCAATTACCAAGGAAATTTATCAAGCCATTACTACACAATTGCCCGTTCAAATTGAATTAGACCGTGCCAAAGCCGTAACCACTGCCGTAGAAATAGCTCAAGCGGAAGATACTGTGATTTTAGCTGGAAAAGGTACTGAACAAATGATGAAAGTTCGTGGAGTCCAAGAACCTTATGAAGGAGACTTTCATATTACGCAACGACTAATACGTGAAAATGCCTAATTATTTCAAAATGATTACAAAAGAAAATTTTTGAAAAATTTTCTATTATTTCTTTTAATTTCTTGTATAATAACTGTGAATGTAAAATTAAAGGGGATACGTTTCATGGGCAAACAAAAGAAATTTCTTTTCTATGCAGTTATTGCATTGATGATTGTAGTCGCTAGTTTCTTAGGTTGGAAATTATTAACAGCAACGGGTGTGATTGGTCTACCTGATGTAGCTCACTTACATACTCGCTCCGCACTTCCACATGGTTTGGTTTTGGTATTGTTTTTACCAATTGTTGCTACAGGTGCACTTTTTTATGGAATTGCTTATACAAAAAAATAAACTAGAGCGTGGTTCCTACGCTCTTTTATTTTGTCTTCAATCATAAGGCAATTCGGTTTTCATTCTTCTCGTTTTATACTATAGTTAAGATAGATCAAAAAACGAAAGGGTGTTTATTGTATGAGTAAAAAATTAGGCGTTTCAACAGTGGTTAACGAAGGCGGTCGTGAAGGCGTAAGTAAATCGTTAAATGGTGATTTTGAAGTAAAAACAACTGGAACGAAAAAAGAAGGTTATACAAACCCTGAAGAGTTATTTGCTGCAGGTTTTTCTGCTTGTTTCAACGGTGCACTTATTTTCCCATTAGAACGTGATGGTCATGGTGATTTACCTCGTTCGGTTCGTGCAGAAGTGACATTATTGGGCGATTTACCTGATTACCACACATTGCATTTAGCTGTTCATTTAATCGGTAAAATTGAAGGTCTATCAAAAGAAGAAACATTGAAATATATGGAAGAAACACATAATATTTGCCCGTATTCAAAAGCTATCAATGGCAATGTCGAAGTAACATATGAAGCTGAATAATAAAATCAAAGTAGCTGTTTAGAAATCTAAACAGCTACTTTTTTTTGTACATAAAAACGTGACTTAACTCGCTTGCTAACTGTTGGATATTAGTCAAGGTTCGCTCTTTTTCCATCGCTTCTTTTAAAGAAATCGGGCCTTGTTGAATACTAAAAACGCCGAGTGTTACCTCGGTCATTTTCCCGATATCTCTCGTGCGGCTGCCACACAAACCAATCACTGGTATACCAGCTTTTTTGGCAAGTTGCGCCACACCAAAGGGGACTTTCCCTTGGTCTGTTTGTCCATCCATTTTACCTTCTCCAGTAAAAATCAAATCTGCTTTTTGTAACTTCTCTTCTAATCGTATTATTTTTTGCAAAGTTACAAAACCAGGTGCAATTTTACCTCCTAAAACAATCACTGCACCTCCCAAACCGCCTGCTGCTCCAGAACCAGAAATGGTAGCCAAATCTAAATTGGTCTGCTGCTTGATTTTTTTAGCGACAAGTTGTGCTTGTTGCTCCATTTCACTAACTGTATTTTTAGAGGCTCCTTTTTGTGGTGCAAAAATTTCGGCAAATCCTTTTTTACCTAGGTAAGGGTTGGTAACATCTGCTAATGCTACTAATTCCACATTATTCAACTCCCCTTGAAGTCCTTTTAAATCAACATTATTAATATTTATTAGTGGATTACCTTCCTCACTTCCTTCAATGATTGCACCAAGGGACTGCAATAGTCCTAATCCACCATCAGATGTTGCACTACCACCTAAAGTTAAATAAATTTGTGTGACACGGTGAGCTAGTGCATCTTGAATAACTTTGCCTAATCCATAAGAAGAGGTTTGGCGAATTACAGTATCTGAAACTTCAACTAAATGAATCCCTATAAAAACAGCTGATTCAATTACAGCAATCTCTTGACCTTCAAAGCGACTCAATAAGTATTGACCGGTAATCGGTTTTCCTAAGGGATCTTGCGTTGTTACACTTTGCCATGTCCCGCCTAATTCTGCATAAATAGCTGCCATTGTTCCTTCACCACCATCAGCAATCGGAATAGTGCATTTTTCTGTCCAAATTTCATCTGGTAACCCTGCTAAAACCGCCTGATTTAATTCTTCTGAGGTTGCACATCCTTTGAATGAATCAATCATTGCTACAACTTTCATATCCTCACCTCCTTTTTGTTTATTATAATCTATTTTCATCCTTCATTGTCTTCTATTTATTGCTTAATTAAAGTCTAAAAAACCATTCATTCTGCATCAGACAGAATGAATGGTTTGAAATTAATTGGCTACGATATTTACTAATTTTCCAGGTACTGCAATTACTTTACGAATTGTTTTTCCGGCAATTTGTTCTTGAATAGTTGCATCGGCTTTCGCAATTGCTTCTAGCTCTTCACGGCTCGCTTCTGCTGGAACATTCACTTTAGCACGAACTTTACCGTTTACTTGTAAGACAATTTCAACTTCCTCTTCAACTAACGCTGCTTCATCGTAAGTTGGCCATGCAACATAAGAAATAGCTTCTGTATTTCCTAAAATTGACCACAATTCTTCACCTAAATGTGGTGCAATTGGTGCAAGTAATTGGACAAATCCTTCGACATACTCATAAGGAAGTGCATCGGCTTTATAGGCTTCATTCACAAAGACCATCATTTGAGAAATAGCCGTATTGAAATGCAAATGTTCAAAGTCTTCCGTAACTTTTTTAACGGTTTGATTGTACACTTTTGTTAATTTACCATCATTGAAAGTGGTAATTCGATCACGCATTTTACCGTTTTCGTCCACGATTAAACGCCATACACGGTCAAGGAATTTACGGCTACCTTCTAAGCCATTTTCACTCCAAGCGATTGATGCATCCAATGGTCCCATAAACATTTCATATAAACGTAATGTATCAGCACCATATTGCGCCACTACATCATCAGGGTTTACTACGTTTCCACGTGATTTAGACATTTTTTCATTGTTTGAACCTAAAATCATTCCTTGATTATATAGCTTTTGGAATGGTTCTTTGGTTGGCACTACGCCTAAATCATATAAGAATTTATGCCAGAAACGAGCATACAATAAGTGCAAGACTGCATGCTCTGCCCCGCCGATATAAATATCAACTGGTAACCAGCGTTCCAATTTTTCATAGTTAGCTAGTTCATTTTTATTATGTGGATCGATAAAACGTAAGAAATACCATGAGCTACCAGCCCATTGTGGCATTGTATTGGTTTCACGACGACCTTTTTTACCAGTTTCAGGATCGATAACATTTACCCAGTCATCAATATTTGCCAATGGAGATTCTCCAGTTCCACTTGGACGAATATCCTCCGTTTTTGGTAGACGTAATGGTAATTCTGATTCAGGTACAGTTGTTGTTGTGCCATCTTCCCAATGAATGACTGGAATCGGTTCACCCCAATAACGTTGACGAGAGAATAACCAGTCACGTAGACGGTAGCTAACTTCTTGTTTTCCCACACCGTTTTCTTCCAACCATGCTACCATTTTGGCAATCGCATCTTCTTTATTCATGCCATCTAGAAAATCAGAATTGATATGCAAACCATCTTCAGTGAATGCTGCTACTTCTACATTGCCACCTTCAAGGACAGGGATGATTTCCAAATCAAACGTTTTGGCAAATTCATAGTCACGCTCATCATGCGCAGGTACAGCCATAATGGCACCTGTTCCGTAAGTTGCCAGAACATAGTCAGCAATCCAAATTGGAATTTCTTTACCATTGACTGGATTAATCGCATATGCTCCAGTGAACACACCAGTTTTTTCTTTGGCTAAATCTGTACGGTTCAAGTCTGATTTTTTTGAAGCTTCTTCAACATACGCATCAATGGCTGCTTTTTGTTCAGGAGTTGTAATTTCTTTCACTAACTCTAATTCTGGAGCTAATACAGCATAGGTTGCTCCAAATAAAGTATCCGGACGCGTAGTGAAAACCGTAAAGTCTTTCTCTGTTCCTGCCACCTTGAAAGTGACATTCGCACCGACTGAACGTCCAATCCAATTACGCTGCATGTCTTTAATGCTTTCTGGCCAATCTAGTTCTTCTAAATCATCCAATAAACGATCTGCATACGCAGTAATTTTTAACATCCATTGACGCATGGGTTTACGGACAACATCGTAGCCGCCACGTTCACTTTTCCCATCAATAACTTCTTCATTCGCAATAACTGTTCCTAATTCTGGCACCCAGTTTACCGCTACTTCAGCTTCATACGCCAAGCCTTTTTCATATAACTTTGTAAAAATCCATTGGGTCCATTTGTAGTAATCTGGATCAGTGGTATTAATTTCACGATTCCAGTCATAACTAAAACCTAAAGAATTGATTTGGCGACGGAATGTTTCGATATTTTTCTTTGTAAATTCAGCGGGATCATTTCCTGTATCTAACGCATATTGTTCTGCTGGTAAACCAAATGCATCCCACCCCATTGGATGTAACACATTGTAGCCTTGGCTACGTTTAAAACGTGCTAAAATATCTGTTGCTGTATACCCTTCTGGATGCCCAACATGTAGTCCTTGACCAGACGGATACGGGAACATATCTAAAGCATAAAATTTTGGTTTACCTGTTTCATCATGCGTGTTAAAGGTATTGTTTTTTGCCCAATACTTTTGCCATTTTTTTTCAATTTCTTTGTGATTATAATTCACTACTTGACTCCTCCTTAATAAAATAAAAAGCCCTATAAGAAGCACAAAAAAGCCTCTTATAGGACGTAATTGACGTGGTACCACCTATATTTGTTGGACATGCTCCAACCTCAAACGTTGTAACGGTCGTCACCGTATTTTCTCTACACACTTTTTGTAAAGCTTTAAGAAAATAATACACTCAAAGGCGAGTTCAACGGGTCTTTTGTACATTCCCACCAACCATGTACTCTCTAACAAAAAGGACACCACCTACTACTCCTTTTCAAACGCGCATAAGTCATTATTGAGTTCATACTATCAAAAAAGTGACTTGAATTCAATTTATTTCTTTTTATTTTTCTGGGTTTCTTGAAAATCAATGAAATATTTTTTCAAGTTTGTTAAAAAGGCTTCACCTATTCCTGATATTCTGCGACTTTTCTTTTTAATCATGACCATTTTATTTTCGGGTGAGTTCGCTAAAGGAATTAAAACAATCCCTTGACTACGTGGATCCTCCACTAAACCAGAACCTGAACCATACGCATCTGTCCGCTGTAAAATCCCAGTGAGTGTCGCTCGGTCACTCGTATGAATTACCTGGGTAATTCCTGGGAAATCAATTAAATCTTCAGCAAAATAGGTATAATTATTTGTTTCTTGTGTAAAACGAACTTGCGAATAATCATGTAAATCTGATAATTCAATCACTGATTTAGTCGCTAACGGATGACCTTCTCTCATAAAGATATGCGTCTGGAAAGTAGTTAAAATCTCATACTCTAATTCGCCGTTTTCTAACAATCGACTTAAACCAGCTTGATTGGAATCATTAAATAATAAAATACCAAATTCACTTCGATACTGCTCTACATCTTTAATGACATTTAAAGTAGTACTTTCGAAAATTCGAAAATCATTATAATCTGGAAAATTTTGAATTAATTGACTAATCATAATCGATAGAAAATCATAATGTTGACTAGAAATAGAAAAATGTTTTTCGTTCTCTTCATTTGCTAAGTAACGATTTTCTAATAACTCAACTTGAGCCAAAATTGGCTGTGTGTATTGAAAGAAATCCATCCCTTCAGAGGTCAATGAGGCTCCTTGTCTGGTGCGTTCAAAGAGTTGGACATCTAATTCTTTTTCTAATTCTTTAATAGCATGGGAAAGGCTTGGTTGCGAAATATATAATTTTTTAGCTGCTTCTCGAAAACTACCATTATTGGCAATTGCTGCGACATAGCGCATTTGTTGAATATTCAATCACTTTTCCTCCCGGTTCATTGCATTTATTTTCTATAGTAACGAACCACTTGTTGACTGGTCAATCTTTTTTTCTTTTCTCTTCTTTAAAATTTTTTCTATATAACAAATCTTATGATTAAATTTTAACGACTTTAGTGTTAAAATAAGATGAGAAACTTATAAAAAAAGCACTTTCTTTTACGAAAGTGCCTTTCAATCAATCTTTTATCGGTTTCTGAGTTTTGAAAATAATTTTGTTTAATTCATGAATTTTTGTGAAAAATCAAACTTTATCTACATGTTGCAACTAAGCAACTTTTAATGTTTGACCTGGATAAATAAAATTATTCTCTAAGTTGTTCCAACTACTTAGCTCATCAATCGTGATTCCAAATTTATCTGAAATTAACCAAACGGAATCGCCTGACTGAACTTTGTATGTTGTTACATTAGCATTATTGTTTGTATTTACGTTGGTAGTTGGTGTAGCTGGTGTAGTTGATTGGTTCGACTGATTGGCAGAAGTCGAATTACCTTTTACAATCAATGTTTGACCTGGATAGATGAAATTATTTTGGATATTATTCCAACTACATAATTCGTCTATTGTTATACCAAACTTATCAGCAATCAGCCAAACAGATTCACCCGATTGAACCGTATATTTATCAGTGTTATTGTTGGTTTGTGACACTGACGGTTGTGTTGGTGTTGTCGGTGTGGTTGACTGATTAGGTTGGCTCGACTGATTGGCAGAGGTCGAGTCTCCTTTTGCTACAGTTAATGTTTGACCTGGGTAGATAAAGTTATCTTGAATGCCATTTAAACGAATTAACTCATCCATTGACATCCCGTGTTTATCAGCAACTGACCATACAGACTCACCTGATTGTACAGTATATGTTCCTTGTCCACCTGTGTTTGCTGTTGGTGTTGATGGTGTACTTGGAGTAGGTGTACTTGTACTAGCTGAATTTCCTTTTGCTACGTTTAATGTTTGGCCTGGATAGATAAAGTTATCTTGAATGCCATTTAAACGAATTAACTCATCCATTGACATCCCGTGTTTATCAGCAACTAACCATACAGAGTCTCCTGACTTCACTGTATATGTCCCTTGACTTGCAGTGTTGCTATTTGGCGTTGTCGTAGTGTTTGATTGGTTTGACTGATTAGTAGAAGTTGAACTACCTTTTGCTACAGTTAATGTTTGACCTGGATAGATGAAGTTATCTTGAATGCCATTTAAACGAATTAATTCATCCATTGTCATGCCATGTTTGTCAGCAACTAACCATACGGAATCTCCTGATTTTACGGTATAAGTTCCTTCACTACCCGTATTTTTATTAGGTGTTGATGGTGTACTTGATTGGCTCGATTGATTGGCAGAAGTCGAACCACTTTTTGCTACGGTCAATGTTTGACCTGGATAGATGAAGTTATCTTGAATGCCATTTAAACGAATTAATTCATCCATTGTCATGCCATGTTTGTCAGCAACTAACCATACAGAATCTCCTGATTGAACTTTATAAGTTCCTTGAGTACCTGTGTTTGTTGTTGGCGTTGATGGTTTGTTTGATTGACTTGGTGTACTTGGTTGGCTTGGTTTGTTCACAGCACTAGAATCACTACTTGAAACAATCAATGTTTGACCTGGATAAATAAAATTGTTTTGAATACCATTTAAACTGATTAACTCATCCATTGTCATGCCATGTTTATTAGCAACTAACCATACAGAGTCTCCTGATTGAACTTTGTAGCTTTGACCATTGGCAGATGGCTTAGAAGGTGTAGATGTTTTGTTACCAGATTCTGTATTGGTATTTGTGTTTGTTTTATTGTTTGTATTTGTTGTTCCGCTAGAACTTCCCGAAGTTGCAGAATCATAACGTGTTAAATCATAACTTTCAATTACGCTGTTTAGCGCACTTGCATAATTAGGTGCAGTAGCGTAACGACCTGTTAACCACTCAGTAGCATCACGATAAGAAGAAGTATTACTTTTCCATGCACCAGAATAATAATAAACACCTGGCTGTAAAGATACATTTTTTAATGTATTGGCGTTGTCTTGAAACGATTCTGTAAATGAAGGGTATTTTCTAAATGGTTCTTTCATGGTTACCCATTGCCCATTCAAATATTCTTGTGTATTCATATACACCGTTTCACCATTGTAACTACCTTTAATCCCAAATAAATTATGATAGGGTGATTGCGATAGTCCGCTTTGTCCCCAACCACTTTCAATAACCGCTTGAGCAATCATCACTGATGCATATAAATTATTCGGTCCAGCAATTGATTGGGCATGTGAAGCTAATTGTTCGATATATGCATTAGAATTTGTTGAAGAATAGACAGCAGTTTGTTGAGACTCATTTTCAGCAGCTTCTACTTCAACACTCGGTAATAACGGTGTTGCAACAGAAATTGCTGTAACAGTGCTTCCTAAGACTGCCGCGCTTTTTTTCATATTACGATATAAAAGCGGATGCTGTTCTATTCTTTTAAGTTCTTTTCTTGATAAAGTCTTCTCCATTTTTTGACCTCCATTTTTTTTAATACATTTTTTAGTATACAGGTTATTTTTTCTTAATAAAAGTTTAAACATCTCAAAACTCAAATTGTAAAATACTTGTAATATGTACATTTCTACACATCCATCACAACCCTTGTCACATCAGTATTTATTTCCATTTTTACATTCGATTTTAAATTAATTTATTATGGGGAAATTGACATGTATTTTTCATTATAGAAACGGTCTATGCTATAATGTATTCGTTAATTTGAATAAATATAGAGGAGCTTTTATGAATAATAAATTATACACTCAATTTGTGGGCAGTTGCTCACTCGTTCTTTTTGCTTTTTTAGGTTATGTTGTTAGGTTTTACCCTGGGTGGATCCAACCATTTGATCAATTTATAACAAATGGTATTCGCTCTTTATATCCAACATGGACCCCTTTTTTTCTTTGGATTACTAAATTTGCTAATCCTAGCACCATGGTTATATTATTTTTAGCATTGCTTTTTGTTTTATTATATGGAAAACGCTATGCAGAAGCCGCCTGGTTTTCCCTAGGTATTATTGGGATTGCGGGCATTTTTAATCCTTTGATTAAATTGTTGTTTATGCGTGAGCGTCCTACATTAGAGCATTTAGTAACCGAGCATAGTTATAGTTTCCCCAGCGGTCATTCAACGGGAAGTATGGTACTGTATGGAACGTTAATTTTCTTGATAGCCCTATTTATCCAAAACAGATATTTAAAACTTGGCCTCCAGATAATTTTAGGTAGCTGTATTTTATTAATTGGAATTAGTCGCGTCTATCTAGGTGTCCATTTCCCTAGTGACATTATTGGCGGTTTTTCTCTGGGCTTAGGTTGGCTATTATTGAGCTATCCCTATTACCAAAAACAACGCTTCATTTGGCGCTTTAAAAATAAGCAGCTTTAACAAGTAGAAAGTGAGCAAATAGTATGAATCCCTTTATCTATGCAGAAGATAAAAATAAACGTTACCACTCTTGGAATTACGCACTACGTCAAGAGTTTGGTAGTAAAATTTTTAAAGTAGTTATTGATGGTGGGTTTGATTGTCCTAATCGCGATGGCACTGTTGCACATGGTGGCTGTACTTTTTGTAGTGTTTCTGGTTCTGGAGATATGATTTTAGCTCCTGAAGACCCACTACCTGTTCAATTTAATAAAGAAATTCAACGGATGCATAAAAAATGGCCTCATGTCGATCAATACATTGTCTACTTCCAAAATTTTACAAATACACATGCGCCTCTTGCTGATATTAAAGCACGTTTTGAACAAGTCATTAATTTACCTGGAGTGGTCGGTTTATCGATTGGTACACGGCCCGACTGCTTACCAGATGATGTCGTGGATTACTTAGCAGAATTAAATGAGCGTCTGTATCTTTGGGTAGAATTAGGTTTACAAACAACTTTTGAGGATACAAGTCGCTTAATCAATCGTGCCCACGATTATCAAACCTACCTTGATGGTGTGGCTAAATTGCGTAAACACCAAATTCGAGTTTGCACACACTTAATTAATGGCTTACCGCAAGAAACGCCTGAAATGATGCTAGAAAATGTACGACGAACAATTTTAGATTCAGACATTCAAGGAATTAAATTGCATTTACTTCACTTAATGCGTAATACACGAATGCTGCGTGATTATCATGAAGGGCGATTACAATTACTCTCTCTTGAAAAATACGTAGAAATTACTTGTAATCAACTAGAAATGATTCCTGAAGAAATTATTATTCATCGTTTAACAGGAGATGCACCCCGTGATACTCTTGTTGGACCAATGTGGAGTCTAAAAAAGTGGGAAGCCTTAAATGCGATTGATGAAGAATTATTACGAAGAAATTCTTACCAAGGTAAATTCAACGTGCGAAAGGAAGTTTTACATGCTACAAACAGCCTTGCATTTTAGCCATACATTATTAAAAGAAATCGTTCAGCCTGGACAACATGTAGTGGATGCGACAATGGGCAACGGAAGTGACACCGTATTTCTAGCTGAACTAGTAGGTAAAAAAGGGCGAGTTTATGCTTTTGATATTCAAGAACAAGCCTTACAATCCACACAAAAACGCTTGGATGAAAAGGCTTTGGAATACCAAGTAACACTTATCCATGATGGGCATCAGCATCTAGAAAATTACCTAGGTAAAGAAGAAATTCATGCTGCTGTCTTTAATTTAGGTTATCTACCAAAAAGCGACAAAAAAGTGATTACCTTACCTGAAACAACGCAACAAGCCTTAGATAGTTGCTTACAATACCTTGCTCGTAAGGGACGGATTATCATTGTTGCTTATTATGGGCATGAAGGTGGCCAAGCAGAATTAACCACCGTAGCGAATTATTGTCAAAAACTACCACAAAAAGAATACAATGTATTAACTTATCAATTTATCAATCAAAAAAATCAACCACCAATTTTATTTTGTATCGAGAAAAAATAAGCAAGACAGCTGACATCTTTAAGGTGTCAGTTGTCTTGCTTTAAGTTTTCTTTTAAATAAGCATACCACTCTTTTTTCATGCCATACGTTTGTTCAGGGTATTTCGCATAATATTTTTCAGCAAATGTTGTCATTTCTACTACATAGGGATATTCATTCATTTGGCACCAGTAATTGAGACATTTTTTTACCGAAGGATGATTATATGGTAATTGTTGTTCATAACATAGTGCTAATTCCTGAAGAAAAATCTGAAACTCCTCTAAATCAAAAGAAGGAACTATTTTTTCTGACACTTTGGCCAATAATTCCTTAGATAACTCGCCTTCACCTAACAAAACAAGCATTTCTGGAGTCACTTCTCTCCCAGTTTTCAAGTATTCCTCCAAATGAGTCAATTGTATCAAACGATTTTGTAAGGAACCGATTTCTAGCTCTACTCGCTGTTTTTCCTCAAGAATAAAAGATCCTAAAGGTTGTTTATTTCCTAAAATTTGTTTGATTTCTTCTAAAGAAATTCCCATACGTTTTAAAGAGACAATCATAAACGCAAGAGAAAAGGAACGGTCATTATAGAACCGATGTCCTTGGGCATTCTTTTTTGCAGGAGGTAATAAATCAATTTCATCGTAATATTGCAATGTCCGGACGCTAACACCAATCAGTTGACTGAAGTCTTTAATTTTCAAGAATTTCTCCATACGACCCCACCTTTTTTTGCCAAAGTATCTGACCAAACTGTTTGCTATCCTCTTGCCATTTTCGTAAAGAGTCTGTTTGTCTGTGAATAATTAAATCCCGAACTTTTTGCAACGCTCTTGTTTCCACAAAAGGCAAACCTTGTAAAAGAATTCCTTTGGTTGGTTGTTCTTTAGAAACCATAAATTCACTAAGTAATTGCTCACTTTGTAAGGAAAAATAAGTCATCACCTCACTCGGGCGCTTTTTTTCAAACGCTACCGTTCCTGTATGCAATCCTATTGACCAGTCTCCGATAGTGATTGAGACAATTCCTGGATTCACCAATAAACTTTCTAAGCAAAAATCTTTGTCATTCAATTCGTTAGGATAACGTAACGATACATTATTTTCTTTTATTTCACAAAGAATGTTTTTCTTATTTAAACGGTACAAAAAGCTAATTTTTGTATAAAAATCATGGATACCACCGAATAATACTGCTACGGTTAAAATTTCTTCTAAAAAATGTCGAACTGTCTGATTCCCATAAAACGTTGCTAGTAATGTCTCAGATAAGCTTTGCGTATCGGTCACCACAATTCGGCATTCTTTAGTATTTGTTAAAATCTTTAATGTATTCATCATTGCGTTCACCTCTACCATTAGCATAGACTATCACGTAACGTGAGACGCAAATAATTATTCACCTATTATAAATTCAACTGCCTTTATTTCAAAAATCTCAGTTAAAACCTCATTGGCTTTATGAAATATTACAGAGTGATCTTTACTAGGCATACAAACGACTTCTTTCTGATCGGATTTGTAGATACTTTTTCCATATTCATCTAAAAACTGAACTTTTTTCCCATCACGTTGAAACGCCACATATTCATCCATAAAATCTAAAACTAATTCTTGACGAAATCCTGAGTTTAAAACGATCGCCATAACTAACGAAGACACATCCAAATCTTCTAAGGGCGTATTGAGCTGTCCTAGTGTAAGACTATAGGAGGTTGTTTTGACAGTTGGACACGCGTTACATCCTCCATTGATTAAATCAGTTGAATAATGAATCGTTGCTTGCATCATTGTTTCCACCTTCCTTTGTGATTATATTAACATATATGGTGATAATTACTACTATCAACTATTTAGAATGAGAACTTTTCTTGTTTGCTTCCCAAGAAAGCGCTATAATTAGCTTATTACATATAGGAGGGAATAATGATGAAAAAATGGTTGTTAATTGATTTGATTCTAATTTTTCTATTTGTCCTTTTTGATTTTTTAGATTACCAAAGCCTTAGTGAATGGCTTTTTATTCCAGCCTTCTTTATATTTATTGGAATAGTTATTACTATTCTGTTCAAAAAAAGACATGGTTATGTGGCGTACTTTCGATACACTGTAAAATTCACTGAGTTCCCCTTGATAAACCCTAAGGAATCGCCTGAACCACCCCAAGGTATTCAAATTTTAGAAGTAAATGATAAAATAAAGAATGGCTGATTTTAAGCAAATTAAGCAAAGAAGAAATTCAAAAATCAATAGATAATTACCTAGATAAAAACCAAGAGATTACCGATGGAACTACAAAAATTGTAATTTCTCCTTATATTCATGCTGCTTTTGGTGCTTTATAACAAAAAATAGCTTGTGATATAAATCTGTTAACAATAAAGTGCTTGAACGCCAAAAATTTGCTTGATTGTGGCAAGTTTTTGGCGTTCAGATATTTTTGACTTCTTTCTACTCATCTTACAAAATCTTTTTTATTTCAATTGGATATGACATTTTTCGTCAACTTGATCCCAAGTTACATCATATCCTTTACCTTTTGCAAAGAAAATTGAATTGGGTGTATGGTTTAAATCATTGATTGGATTGTATGGATACTTTTCTAAAACGTCTGCTTGATTATGACAAGGATAATACCCTTTAACGGTCGTTGTTAAACGTCCTTTATTTTTGGTAAATGATGCAAATTCAATTGGATATTCTAAAAAATTCGCTACAGGAACCATTCCTTCGATGGTAGTTGTATAGTCATCGGCTTCTTCAATCGGTGCAATCTCTCCTTTGTATTTTTGCAAGTCAGTCACAACCTTTCCTACCAAATCTGTAGAAACGACAATTTTAACTTGATACCAGGGTTCTAGTAATTGACTAGTTGCTTTCATTAAGCCTTGACGCACCGCACGATAAGTCGCTTCACGAAAATCCCCACCTTTCGTTTCAGGATGATGCGCAATCCCAGCCAGTAAGGTAATAGTTACATCCGTCAGTGGTGCACCAATTAATACCCCACGATGCGTTTTTTCGATTAAATGATTTAAGATACCTTTTTGATAATTGATTGCTAATTGTTCTAAAGAACATTGATTTTTTAATACAATGCCTTGCCCTCGAACACCTGGTTCCATCCAAAAGGCCACTTCTGCATAATGACGAAGTGGTTCATAGTGTCCATTTCCTCGAACAGGTGCTAACAAGGTTTCTTTGTATAAGACACTCGGTTTTGAAAAAGTAATGGTTGCATTAAAACGACGTGCAAAATTTTCTTCAATATAATCCATTTGAATTTGCCCAACAACTTGAATGAATACTTCGTTCGTCTCTTCTTCATAACGAACATGCAATGACGGATCTTCTTCCTCTAATTGCGCGAAAGCTGACAATAATTCGTCACTAGATAATGCAGAGACTATTTGCACTTCTAACGCCGGTTCACGGGTCAATGATTGCACGGGTGGTATTTGTTCTAAAGAAACATCGGTTGTCGAAAAAACATCGCCGATTCTCAATTGGGAAAGACCCGTTACACCAACAATTTCACCTGCTTGCGCTGTTTGAATCGCGCTTAATTTATTACGTTGGACAAATAATTGATTTATTTTCATTTCGCTATTGGGTAATTGAGGACTATGTAGACGATTTTTTACTGAAAATTGTCCAGACAACACTTTTATTAAATGATAGCGTTGGCCTTTTTCCGTTAAAATTTTATAGACTTGTCCAATATTTTCGGAATTACTGGCAGGAAGCTGTACTTCCATTAATAAGTCTAATAACGTATCAATTCCTTCAAGTTGAGCAGCGGAACCACAGATGATTGGAAAAATCTTTCGTTGGCGGACTGCGCGACTAAATTCTTGCTTGATACTATCTACTGTTGCCTCCTCCATCTGATTCAGCCATTCATCATCGAGTAAGGCCCAATTTTCTTGGAAATCCGGTGTCGCCAAATGATTTCCTACCATAATAAAACGTTCATCTAGTTGTTCTAAACTTGCTAGTGCTTTTGGAACATTGCTTGTCGGTAAATCACATTTATTGATAAAAATCATCAGAGGTACTTGATAGGTGGCACATAAATCAATAATAGTCTCCGTATAACCCGTCGCGCCTTCTGTGGCACTCAATAAAACAATCGCTAAATCCGTGACCTGTAAACTCCGCTCCATCTCAAAAGTTAAATCCATATGTCCTGGCGTATCAATCAATGTAAACCCCTCTTGATAATCGACTGAGATTGGTTTACTTAAAAAGGTAATGCCTCGTTTGCGTTCTAGTGGATCATAGTCAAAGAAAGTCGTCCCTTTGTTGACATTTCCTAATTGAGAAATTTGTCCGCTTTTGTATAATAATGCCTCTGTTAAGGTTGTTTTCCCAGCATCTACGTGTGAAAAAATACCAATGACTTTTTTTCTATTCATTTATTTCGCCTCGTCTCTGTCTTACAATCCATTGTAACCAAAAAAACACCTACCAACAACGGTAAGTGTCTCAAGCTTATTCATTCACAACTCGCTGCACATCAACCACAATCACATCTTCTGGATCAATATACAAAAAGTGTGTCTCAGGAATGTCGTGCCAATCATTTAATCGATCAACCAAAATTTCTTTGCCACGATTTGTTTCAAATCGATAACGTCTAATATTGCCTAAAGTACTCACACTTTGTAATTTTACAGGAATACGGAAAGCGCCTTTGGTTTCTCTCGTTGCAATTAATTCTGGACGAACGTAATACAAATGACGATTGCCCATCCCTGAAAAAACAGACGTATATTCATTGAGTTCTTCCCAATCGAAACTTACATTATTCCCAATGAATTCGGCAACAAATGGATTTTCTGGTGAGGTATAGAGTTCAAATGGCGAAGAAGCTTGCACGATTTCACCTGCTTCTAAAACAAAAACTCGATCACTAATTAACATCGCTTCTTCTTGATCATGTGTAACGAATATCATCGTCATATTCAATTCTTTTTGAATATGGCGTAAATCTTTTTGCAATTGTTTGCGAATTTTGGCATCCAATGCACTCAATGGTTCATCTAGTAATAAAATTTTCGGTTCAGTTGCTAGGGCACGTGCCAAAGCCACGCGTTGTTTTTGTCCACCAGATAAGCGTTGAACATTGGTATCGGCAAACTCTGTCAACTGTACTAAATCTAATAGCCGGAACACCCGTTGATTGATGGTTCCTTTTTCTAATTTTCTAGCTTTTAGACCAAATGCAACATTCTCAAAAACAGTCATCGTTGGAAATAAGGCATAATGCTGAAAAACAAAACCAATGTCACGCTCTCTTGTGGGACGATTCTGAATTTCTTCGCCATCTAATTCCAAAATGCCCTCTTGTGGTTGCTCTAAACCAGCAATGCAACGTAATAAGGTTGATTTTCCACAACCACTTGGTCCTAATAAAGTAACGAACTCGCCTTTTTGAACATCAAAAGAGATATCTTTTAAAATTTTTTTGTCACCAAAAGATAAGGATAGATTACGAGTGGTTAAGTAATTTTTCATAAATCGGTTCCTCCATTTTTGCTCTCACCACTATTTTTTTTGTTTGTTTTTTATTGAAATAGAAAATACTAAACGCTGTCACTAATAAAAATAAAAAATACAAGATCATCACAGCACTCGCCACATGACCATTCTCATTCATTCGGCGAAGCATATAAATTCGCAATGTTTCAAATCGTCCACCAATCAATAAGTTGGTTAACATATACTCTCCAAATACCGAAGAAAATACCATCAGGGACACTAAGGTTGTCCCTACTTTCAAATTGGGAATAAGTACGCTACGGATAATTGGAAACATTGGCACGCCTAATGTTTCAGCAGCTTCTACTAATTCTTTCATGTTAACCAATTTCATTTGGTTACTAATACCTAAGTAAACAATTGGTAACATTGAAATAAACAACGCCCCTAATAACACAAAAAACATTGGTATATTAGACTTAGAATAGGTTCTAAGTAATGCAGTAACTAAAATAACCCCAGGGATGGCATAAGGTAATAAAACAATTTTTTGCAAGGCTTGATCCCAGCGTGGAAAGTACAAATGAATCCAAATCATTGTTGGGACTAAAACAATAAAAACGATTACGGTCATCAAAGTTGCTAAGAGAAGTGAACGACCAACTGCCCCTAAAAACGCCCCATCACTTAATAATTGAACAAACCATTGCAAAGTAAAATCATCGGGGAAAATACTTTTTTCCCATGAAGTTGAACTCGCATAAAAAAAGGTTGCTAACAATGGACTGAGATAATAAATGGCAAATAAACTTAACGTTAGTGTTACCAGAAATTTTTTCATTTTTTCTCCTTTCGTCCAACAATCGACATTAATGTAATCATCATCAAACCAAATAAGACTGCTAATGCACTCCCCATATTTGGTTTCGCAAAAACATCTCCAGATACTAATGAGGCAATCCGTACCGTCAATAAATTCACATTGCTTCCTGTTAACGCATAGGCCGTTTCATAGGTACCCATTCCGTTGGCAAATAGAATAATAAAGGTTGTGATTAACGAAGGTCGTAAAAATGGCAAAGCTACCTTACGCCAATAATAAAATGCAGTTGTGCCTAAAGTGGCAGAAACTTCTGCCCATTCTTTTTTTAATTCACGCATACTTGGATAAAGAAATAACACGCCTAAGGGAATTTGAAAATAAACATAGGTCAAGCCAAGTCCCCACCATGAATACAGGTCAAAAGCCTGTAAAGACGGCATAACCAATTTCATTACCCCGGCATTACCTAGTAAGATAATAAAGGAAAATGCCAAGGGAATACCCGCAAAATTTGCCGCTAAATTGGAGACAAAGGTGATTTTTTCTTGTGTTTTTTCAGATAGTTGTAACAGGCAAATACATAACACCATTGCACCAGTCAATCCTAAAATACAAGAGACCATGGTTATTAATAAACTATTGAAAAATGCTTGATAATAATACGAGTTGCTGAAAAATTCCGTATAGTTAGTCATGGTCCATGTACCTGTTTGATCACTTTGAAAACTACTTAGTAGCATGAAAATCAGCGGCACAATCAAAAATGCCGCTAACAAACTAATTAATGGGACTAATCCTGCATATTTTTTCATGATTGTTGCCCCCTAGTGTTTCCGATCTGCATTTTATCAGAAGCTTCAATACCTAATAAATTACAAATTAGCGGTGCTACTTCCAATTGATTCATTTGGCGAATACCACTATTTTCTGGAAACTTCGTTGAAAAAATAAATAAGGGAACTTCGCGATGAGCTGCTAGACTACCACCGTGTAATCCTTTATTATCCATCCCATGATCGGCAGTGACTAAAATTTGATAGCCTAGTTGTAACCATTCAGGTAGACACATGCCTAAAATTGTATCAACGTGATTAACCGCAGCAGCATATTCTCTTGAATCTGCTGTAAATTTATGTCCGATATCATCAATATTCATTGAATGAATCAGCATGAAATTAGGGGTATATGTTTGAATAAGATAGTTCGCATCTGCGAAAACATGTGAATCGGGATACCCATCTTCGCTGTAAAAAATACCATGTTGAATAGCTTTATTTTCGTCGTGTTGAATTCGATGACGGGTAATGTCATAGGGAGCTTCATTAAATAATTCACTTTGCCAATAATACGCAGCAGCTCCGGTTTTTCCACCTGCTTGTTTCACTAAATCAAATAAAGAAATTTCTTGTGAGCGGCGCACATGGCCATTAGTCAATATGCCATTACGATAACTTGGTACGCCAGTTCCTAAAACTTCGTATAATGGACGTGAATTACTTGGCATTTCCGCTATTACTTTAATTAACGTCGCTTGTTGATGTTCAACAAAATGATTCATCACACCCATTTGTTCAATCGCAGTGTCATAACGACAGCCATCTAAGACAATCAAAATTAATTTTTCTTCCAGTGCCTTATTTGGCATGGCTAAGAACCTCCTTTTGCCACAATTCAGGTAAGGACATTGCTGTTTCATCCCATGTATCATTGTTTTTGACTGGTTGCGCAGACGTGTAAGCGGAAGCTGGTAATAGTTTGTCAGCAATTTCTTGTGGTAATTCTACATTTTCACGAATTGGACGAGCATACCCTTTGGCTAAATTAATTTGACCTTCATCGGATAAAATATATTCACGAGCTAATTTCGCTGCATTTGGATGAGGGGCATTTTTATTAATGATAGTGGTATACCCACTAATTACTGAACCATCGGTAGGAATCGTTACTTCAAATCGCTCTGCGTTAATTTGATCGCGATAATTTAATCCATTAAAATCCCAAACAACGGTAACATCAATTTCGCCTTTTTCTAAATTAGCAACACTAGCATCTACTGAAGACAAGCGACCATTTTGGGCTAATTCTTGGAAATACTCTAAGCCTGGTTGAATGTCAGCTTCGTCTCCTCCTTGTGCAATTGCTGCCGCTAATACGGCAAATTGTGCTTGATTGGCTTTGGTAACATCGCCAACAGCTACTTGATAATCGCCTTTTGCCAAATCTGCCCAAGATTTAGGTGCTTCTTTTACATTATTTTTATCGGTTAAAAAGGCGATTGTTCCTGTATAACTCAATAACCAATGCCCGTCTTGATCTTTTGCCCACTCAGGAATTTCTTCCCAATAACTGGTTTTATAAGGCAACGTTAAGTCTTTACTTGCAGCTAATGGTCCAAAACTAATGCCGACATCGCCAATATCTGCGGTTCCTTTTACACCCTCTGACTCAAATTTCGCTAACTCTTCCGCGCTAGACATATCGGTATCTGTATGTTTCAACTCATATTTTTCATTTAAGTCATTCCACGTATCAACCCAGTTAGCCCAAGTATCTGGCATTCCTAAACTAGCAATTTCGCCTTCTTCTTTCGCTTTTTCAATAATCGTTTCTAACGTATCATCCTCAGAAACATTACTTTCTTTTACTTCAGAAGAACATGCGGCTAACATTGGAATTAATGCTGAACTAGCTAATGCTAAAAGTGTAATTTTTTTTGAAATTTTCATTTTTTCACCTCATAATTTGATGACCCAATCGTAACAAAGCTCTTTTAATTTCCGACAAAATTTATGAAAAGAGTCAGTGAAGATTGTAGCTATTTTGTTAACAACGTTAAAATAGTGTAAATTCGAATTTCTAGTTTGCTATTGATAAATTCATCAATCATTTGCTAGACTAAAGCAATAGCGAGTGAAAGAAGGGAAGAAAATGCCAATAGGGGTGTTAATTAACACAGGTGCAATTTTATTAGGAGGAATTCTTGGCGGACTACTTGGTCATCACCTTAGTGAGGAATTTAAAACTAATTTGACGATGATTTTTGGCGTTTGTTCGATGGGTATGGGGATCTATGCCATTGCACCGATGAAATACATGCCAGCAGTTATTTTTGCCTTAGTGATTGGAACTGGATTAGGGTTGATGTGTCGACTTGGCGATAAAATTAATCAAGGTGCTCTGTTGATGCAGCGTCCCATCGCTAGACTTTTTTCATCAGAGCCAACGATGGATGAAGAGGAATTTATCCGTTCACTTGTTACGATTATCGTCTTGTTTTGTGCAAGTGGAACCGGCATCTATGGTAGTTTAGATTCAGGAATGACTGGAGACCATGCGATTTTAGTTTCTAAATCAATTTTGGATTTTTTTACTGCGGCCATTTTTGCGTGTAATTTAGGTTTTGTAGTGTCAATCATCGCCATTCCACAATTAATTATTTTCGGTACGCTATTCTACGCTGCTAAACTCATTTTCCCATTAACAACGCCCGATATGATTTTAGATTTCAAAGCGTGTGGTGGTTTTTTAATGGTAGCAACAGGGTTTCGAATGATTCATGTCAAAATGTTTCCCACAGCCGATATGATTCCCGCAATGATTTTGGTTATGCCTTTTAGTTGGCTTTGGGCAAACTGGATATTGCCATTCTTATAAACAGTTGAGTCAATGACGCTAGACTGTGTCGTTGACTCATTTTTCTAAAATTATGCTAAAATAATAGTTACAACTACATTCAAAGGAGAACTATTTTGAAAACGAAAAAAATCGGATTTCTATTTAGTCTATTGGCTTTTTTCTATATATGCACCACAACAAAGCCGGTGATTGCAGAGACGTTACTTGAGCAAGTCACTCAAAATAATTACAATATTCCCGAAACAGATTTACCAGAAACAGGCATTGTTATTGAAGCGGAAAACGGACAAATTTTTTGGGAACAAGACGCGACTAAAAGCATTGATGCTGCTGAACTGTCTAATTTAATGACGATTTATTTAACTTTAGAAGCCATTCAACAAGGCGAGTTAAGCTTAGACAAAAAAGTCATTGCTACCCAAAACGACGAAGCAATTGGTCAAATTCAATCGTTAAACAACAACAATATTATTGCAGGAATTGAATATACTGTACGTGATTTACTGAAATTAGCGGTTGTGCCTTCATCGAATGTCGCTACGTTGATGCTTGCCAACTTATTAGAAGAGCAAGATGGTCGCTTTGTCACCCAGATGAATAATAAAGCGGTTGAATTGGGGATGACGCAAACGACTTTCAATACGGCCACAGGCATACCGGCTGTTCAATTCAATGGCTATTACCAACCAGAAGGCTATGATTTTGATGCAGGTAATCTAACAACAGCTAAAGATTTAGCCATTCTCGTCTATCATTTGATTCGTGAATTCTCTTCGATTTTAGACATAACCAAAGAACTTTCTTTTACGGTTTTACCAGATTCCTTGTATGAAGAAACATTTGAAACAGATAATGACTCGTTGTATAGTCGCCCTTTTGCCTTTAAAGGGACAGATGGTCTCAAAACAAGCCAATCAACAACTGGATTCAACGCCATCACTACTGCAAAACAAAATGGCTTACGTGTCATTACGGTGGTTACGGGAGTCGGTAACGTATTACGACCTGAGAGTAAACAAGCCGTATTTCCCATCAGTAATACCTTGACGGAACAAGTATTTGATAATTATGAATACAAAGAAATCATTTCTGCAGGACAACAAGAGTTGAATAAACAGACGATTCAAGTAGAAAACGATTGGTATGCTGTTGTAAAAAAAGGTCAACAGCCCACGTTTACTTTAAAAGATAACCAGCTGACATTAACGAAATCTTTACCTATCATATCAGATAGTGTCGCTCCTCTTACGGCTTCTTATCGTGAAGTGACATCACCGATTGAAAAAAATATTGAGCAACATACCTTTTTAGCAAAAATCGTTAATGTCGTCGAAATTACGAAATTGACCATTCTCGCATTAGGAATCGCCTTATTAGGCTTGATTCTCTTATTAATGTCATTTTTCATCCCTATCATGCCGGATAAAAAAAGAAAGAACACCCACCAAAAACGTTCTCGTATCCCTTTCTTACCAACGAAAAAAATCATTCGCTGGGTAGGTATCGGCTTTTGCTTCATTGGTTTCAGTATTTTGTGCATTCAATATATCCTATAATTACAAAGAAGACTCAGAAAATTTTACTGAGTCTTCTTTGGGTTACCAGCAACACATGAATAGTTTCTTATTCTATGAAAATTTGTTAGAATACAGATAATTATAGTGGAGAACGGAGGCTTGAGCCTATTTATTGTTTGTATTTCGAATGATTAAATAGCTAATCGCGATGAAAAGATTAAAAACGAAACTCTTTTTAAAAATTGAAATCATTGAAATTTTAGATAATGAGCAGGACTTTTTATCTATGCAGCAATTAGCGCATGATTTGGGGGACATCACTCTAAATAATGTACGTTTAACATGTTTAGAATTGAAGGAAGATTTTGAAAAAATCTATCCTAACAATGAAGTTGAACTTGTCATCAATACACGTTACGGCATCAAGCTTATCCATCAAGGTATTGATCTACAACGCTTAGTTGAAAATTTTTTTGTGGATGACTTGAGTTATAAAATCTATCAGGCACTATTTTTAAACAAAGAAGTCATTACAGATGATTTTTGCGAACAACATTATATCTCAAAATCAACGCTTGCTCGCTATTTACAACGCTTAAATAACCTGTTAAGCCAACGACAATTGCGCATCTTTCTATCCGATAAAATGACACTTTCCGGACCTGTCAGTAAAATATGTTCCAATTATCAATATTATTTCTTCTTGGTTCACCGACGTTTGGATCGTTTAACATGGTTTCCAGAAATAGAAAAATATGTACAGCTTACGAAACAAGTTTTTGCTTATTTGGACATCGAGCCCACTGATGACAACCAGCAATTTTTGGGATTATTCGTTTTGATTATCTCACAAAATAGTAAGCGTTATGGTGGCGTAACCTTAGAAGAGCCTACCATGCGTTACCATTCTTCTTATCATTTTAATACGAAAAGACCAGACTTTCTCCCAGAATGGACTGAAATTGATTGGGACTTCTTCTTGTTGACGCTGTATGCTACGAACTTCATCCCAAACGATAACGTCCTTCAAACGATAAAGCCCTATATTTTTGAAGAAGATATCGCCTTATGTTTGACTACCTTTGAAAAATATTTTCGTCCCTTAACAGAAGATGAAACAGATACTTTAGCCGCTTCATTAGACCGACATATCCTATTTCACACCATGTTTTTAGTGAATAATTTTCTGCTAAGTATGTTTGGTCTTACTAATTTTAATAGTTTCAATGAAGATTTTCCTTTTTATCAACAGCAATTCACCCAGTTTTGGGAAGAATTAGAGACAAAATCGAACCAATTTAACGGTAGCGATTACCTTAGATTTAAACTTTTTCTGATTTGCACCTCCTTGGTTGATCCCAAAGCGTTTAATCCAACTGTAAAATTATTTGTTCATTCGGATATTGCTCATACACATCGCTCATTTATGGAAAAACGTATTAGTTATTTTTTATTGAGATATAATGTGCTTTTTGTGGAAAATGTAAACCAATCTGATGTAATTATCAGTACTTTCCAAAACACTGACTTGGGTCACTCCCCTGTTATCCATGTCTATCCCTCTTTATCCAATAAAGATTTAAAAAATATTGAAGACTTTTTAAATGAAACATTTATGCACAAAAAATGAGGCGCTGTGTCAGAACAGGCGCCTCATGTATCTTATTTATTTCTCGGTATCTATCTCAAATCCATCAAATACTTCACCATCATAATATTTCAATAACTGCTCAACACTTAATAGCGATGAGGTCATTTCCTCGGTAGATTCTTCGACAACTTGACTTTCCACATATTCTTGATAATGTTCCATCAACTTTCGATACATCTCTACTTTGGAATTCCCTTCTCCAGTAATGAATGGCAGCTCTCTAAGATAACCTGAATAAACGGGCCTATCTTCAAGCACCTCAACAGGTAACTCCATTACAGTTAAATGTAAATCTTTGAATTGTTCAAACATTTGCTTATCCCTCGATTTCAATGACACGTTCTACAAAATTTTCATAAAAATCTTGTTCATGAGATACCACAATAACGGTTCCTTCATATTCTGCCAAACTTTTTTGTAAGCTTTCTTTCGTTTCTTGATCGATATGATTGGTCGGCTCATCCAAAATCAATAAATTGCCTTCTGTCATGGTCATTTGTGCTAATTTTACTTTGGTTTGCTCTCCACCACTTAACATTTTCAATGGTTCTTGAGCCAGTTGATTAACCAGCCCAGCTCTTGATAATTGGCGTCTTAAATCTTTAACTGTTGCTTTTTCGTATAAATTACCTAGGTATTGCAGAGGTGTTTCTAAGGGAGATTCCCAAACCAATTCTTGAGAAAAATAATTAATTTTCGTATTGGCTGGGAAATGGTACTCTCCAGAAATAGCTGGAATTTCGCCAATCAGTGTTTTCAATAAAGTGGACTTTCCAATACCATTAAAACCACGAATCGCAATCTTTTCTCCATAACGAATAGTTAAATTAATCGGATTTAACAATGGCTTATCATAGCCTACCACTAACGCATCTGTGGTTAATGCTAAGGTACTGACAATAGGTTTATAAGGAAACTGAAAATTTGGTTTCGCCGTATCACTTGGTGGGGTTAAACGCTCAATTTTATCTAATTGCTTCTCACGACTTTTTGCCATTGTTGAACGTGACCCAGCTTTATATTTACGAATATATGCTTCGGTTTTTTCTATATGACGTTTTTGCGATTCGTATTGGCGTAAATAACTTTCTCGATTCGCTTCTTTTTGTTTCAACGCTTTTGTTAAATTTCCTGTATATTTAGTTAATTGTCCGAATTCGATATCCGCAATATGAGTTGTAATATCATTTAGAAAAGCTCGGTCATGTGAAATCACAAGGAAGGTCCCATTAAAGCTTTTCAAAAAATCAGTCAACCATTGCACATGGGTGTCATCCAAATGGTTCGTTGGTTCGTCTAAAACCAACATATCGGGTTTTTCCAATAACAATTTGGCTAAAATAACTTTTGATCGTTGTCCACCACTTAAATTCTTTAATAAACTATCTAAACCCAACACATCAATGCCTAAACCAGTTGCCATCTCTTGAATCAAGGTGTTCATTTGATAGAATTCTCCTTGATCGAGTTGTGTTTGCAGACGACCCGCGCGTTCTAATAGTTTATCTTCCAACGTTTCACTATAGGTTGTATACAATTCGGTAATTTCTTGCTCAATATCTAATTCTTTCTGGAAAGCTGTTTTCAGAAATTCTTCAATCGTTAACGTTTCGTTCACTCGAACATATTGATCTAAATACCCCATATGACAGTTTTTCGCAATTTCTACACGTCCATCATCGGGTAATTGTTCTCCTGTAATAATCTTGATTAACGTCGACTTTCCGGCACCATTTTGTCCGATTAAACCGACATGTTCGCCTTTATTGACTTGTAGATTCAAATTTTCATATAAAATTTTATCTCCAAATTGTTGGGTAATGTTAATTAAACTTAGCATTTTTTCTCTCCATTTCTTTATCTGTACAAACAAACAGCCGTAGACGCATTGTCCACGGCTTTATCTATCACTCATCAAAAAGGACACCACAAATAAACCTCGTCCTTTTTGATGAAGTATCTAACGCGTGCTCTTAACAATGCTTCATCTTCACTTGTTAAGAGCTGCTTTTCTGATAAATTTTAAATAGGATTGGTAAAACATGACAATCATCCTTTCTAATCACACGTTAGTCTAACACGCGTTAGAAAAATTGTCCACTTGCCACTATTAAAAAAACTGGTGCCAATCGACACCAGTTTTTTTATCCCCATTGTTCTAAAAGAATCTTCACTGCTTGAAAGGCTTGCTCTGCGGCATGATCTAGCGTATCGTCAAATGTATCGGGTGCTGCATCCCCCACATGGTCGGAAATCCCACGCACATTGACAATTGGAATCTCATAAAAACTTGCTACTTGAGCTAAAGAGCAACTTTCCATATCTGAAGCAGCAATCGTTGGAAAGACTTGGCGGATAGCCGCAATAGATTGCGTATCACTCATGAAAGAATCTGACGTCACAATCGTTCCTAAATGCGCAGTAATTGCACCATCTTTGAGCGCTTCTTCAATCTTAGCTAACCATTCTTCAGCCACAGGATAATCAGCTGGCATTTGTGGTACTTGACCAAACGCATAGTTAAATCCGGTTGCATCAACATCACTATAAACAAATTTGTCCGTATAGACGACATCACCTAATGCAAAATCGGAACGAAAAGAACCCGTTGTTCCTGTATTAATAATTACATCTGGTTGAATTTTTTCACAAAGCCAAGCCGCCGTAGCAGCAGCATTGGTTTTGCCAATGCCTGATTCCACTAGGTACAATGACTCATTCACTTGTTCAATAACGGTTTTTCCTTTACGCCAAACAACGGTTGTAGCAAAGTTCGCCCGAAATGGTGCCAACTCTTCTTCCATTGCGGCAACAACTGCAATTTTCACTTTAGTCCTCCCATACATCGCTGACTGGTTCATCGACTTCTACTTTTGTTCCATCAAATTTTTCAGCTACAAATTCTTGCACTTTTGGATCATGGTACAATTCGCCTAATTTTTGGAGTGCTTCTTCATCTGCCCGATCTTCTTTAACGGCAATAATATTGATACTTTTACGGGTGGTTGCATCGGCTTCTTCACGATAAATAGAATCTTCCAACACATTTAGACCGCCTTCAAAAGCAATCGTATTGCTAATTAACACTAAATCAACATCCGGTAACACACGCGGACCAGTCAAATCATCAATTAATGTAAATTCTAAGTTTTTAGGATTTTCGACCACATCATCTGGCGTACCAATTCCATCATCAAAATCATCTTTTAGTTTAATCAAACCAGCTGATTCTAATACACGTAAACCTCGTGTCGTATTTGATGGATTGTCAGCTAGCGCAACCGTAGCACCATCTGTAATTTCTTCTACAGATTTGAATTTATTGGAATAAATTCCCATTGGTTCAATATAGGTTGTTGCTACAGGAACGAGTTTAACGGGACTTTCTGCGTTAAAGCTTTCAAGATAACCAATCGATTGAAAGGCATTCGCATCAGCATCACCATCCGCAACGGCATTATTGGTAATTGCGCCACCTGTTATGTCTTGCACTTCAAGTTTAATTCCCGCTTCTTTCGCCGCATCTGATTCTGCAATAAAGCGCCAAATTTCTGCATCTGGTCCAACTGAAGCAATTCGAATTGTTTCTTCTTTTGACGCTTCTTTAGTTTCTTCTGTTTTTTCTTGATTGCCACAAGCCCCTAGCAAAAGGACACTTGCTATCAATAAACCACTTAACCATTTTTTCATTTGATTCGCTCCTTTAATTCATTGTCATACCGCCTGTTACATTTACTGCTTGCCCTGTCATATAACTAGCTAACGGGCTTGCCAAGAATAAAACAACATTGGCGACATCTTGTGGCGTACCTGTCCGTCCTAGAGGTACTTGACTATTGTCTTCTTCAAGAACCTCTTGTGCTGTCATGCCACGAATGGCTCCTCCTTCAATGCGCTCACGATGTTTCATCGGTGTTTCAATAATTCCTGGACAAACAGCATTAACTAAGATTCCTTGATTGGCTACTTCTAATGCTAAGGTTTTACACAAGCCCAATACGGCATGTTTAGAAGCAACATAAGCTGACATCCCTCGATACCCATTTTTTCCTGCTTGCGAGGCAATAAAAAGAATGCGCCCTTTTTTCTGATGTTTTTGCATTAATTTAGCAATATATTTACTACTTAAATAAGCACCTCGAGTATTAACAGCGAGTACCTTATCAAAATCAGAAGTTTTACTTTCAGTTAGAAAATCCATGGTGGAAATTCCAGCTACATCCACAAATACCTCGGGAATCACTTGGTCATTCTCTAATTGTTCCACAAGGTTTTGAAGCGCAGATTCTTGACTAATATCTAAATGTACATGGTAAAGCTGCTCGTTTATTTTTGTCAATTGCTCTTCTTCAAAGCCAATATCCGCAGAAATTACCCGCGCGCCTTCTTTTAAAAAGGTTGCTACGACAGCTTCGCCAATGCCTTGTTTACTTCCAATGACTAAAACAACTTTATCAACTAATTCTGAAAAATATCCCACCTGTCATCCTCCTCAACAATATGCGTCACATTGTTGTATTTCAGCTAAAAAAATCCCTTGCTGCTACCTACCCATTGCCTCGTTTTCCCAAGGGAATGACATGAGCTTTTATTTAACTACATTGCGCTCAAACGCATCATCACTAATGCCTTGTTCTATTACCAATTTGGCATATTCTTTTGCACCAAATAACGAATGGTCACGATAATTTCCACATTCTTTTTCAGATACGCCTTGAATATCTTCAAATTTTGTTTCATTCACAATAATCGTTAATACTTCCGTTAATGCTTTCGCAACTTCAGTAGCACTTGGTACACCCCATGTAATTAAATGGAAACCTGTACGGCAACCGAATGGCGAAATATCAATAATTCCTTCCAATCGGTCACGCAATAAGTCAGCTAACAAATGTTCTAATGTATGAATGGTTCCTGTTGGCATTTCTTTTTCATTTGGTTGCAAAAAGCGCAAATCATAATTCGCAATAACATCGCCTTTAGTACCATGTTCTTCTGCAATTAAACGCACATAAGGTGCTTTTACCTTTGTATGATCTAGGGTGAAACTTTCTACTTCTGCCATAATTTTATTCCTCCTATTTTTCGATAGAGCAACTATTGGTCGCCCCATACTTCCTTAGCTGTTTCAATAATTAATGCGAATTTTTTCCATTGATCGTCTTCACTCACGTTGTTTCCTTCATGAGTAGAAGAAAAACCACATTGCGGACTTAAACATAATTGATTTAACGGTACATATTGACTTGCTTCTTTAATTCGTGCTTTTAAGACTACTTTGTCTTCTAATTCTGGTGTTTTCGTTGTCACTAAACCTAAAACAATACGTTGGTCTTTGATATTTTGTAATGGTTCAAAACTACCTGAACGTTCATCATCAAATTCCAAGAAAAAGCCTGCAAATGCTTCAATTGATAATAGTCGCTTCGCAATCTTATCATAAGAGCCATTATACAACCAGTGAGACTGAAAATTCCCTTTACAAAAGTGGAATGTAACTGCTAAATCATCCGGTTTGCCTTCTAACACAGCTTCAGTAATATCTCCAAATTCTTGAATCAGCTCGTCTGGATTATAGCCATTATTGGCAATCAAACCACGGAAACGATCATCGAATAATCCGCCCCAACTAGTGTCATCTAATTGTAAATAACGACAACCTGCATCATAAAATCCTTGAATAACCTCACGATAGGTTGCAATTAAATCTTCAATAAAGGCTTCTTTGGTTTCATAGACTGGATTTTCATTGTATTGTTTCGATAAAATAAATGAATCGAGAAAAATCATATTCGGTCCAGGAATCGTTTGTTTGGCAACTGCATCACCAGCATGTTCTTTTGTGAAGCGGAAGTGATCCAAAAATGGATGCGCTAAATCAAAAGATAATTTGCCACTCACATAGGTACCTTGTGCTTCGGTTTTTAAACCAAAAGCAGTGGTTTCAAAATCATAGACGGTAATACCATTCAACCCCGCAATAAAATCAAGATGCCACCAGCGACGACGAAATTCGCCATCTGTAACTGCTTGTAAGCCTACTTCTTTTTGCTTTTCAATCAATGCAATAATCGCCTTGTCTTCCACTGCAGTCAATTCTTCTTTCGTAATAGTTCCCTCTTTAAAGGCTGCGCGTGCTACTTTTAATTCTTCTGGACGTAAGAAACTTCCTACTTGATCCCAACGAAATGGAATAGTCATAATTATATCTCTCCTTTTATTTTATAAAAAAAAGCCCTTAGACATCCTAAGACATCTAAGGGCATTACTCTGCGTTACCACCTTATAACGTAGTATTCTCACAAATACTACCTTCATCAGTACCCACAATTCGTGGAGACTGTTGCTGCTTAACGGAGCAAACCGTATCTTCTTAACTATTCAGAAAATCCACTCAAAAGCCATTTTCGTTGAATCTATTTTTTTATCTCTTTTCAGCTACCGAGACTCTCTAACGAAAAAAACGAATTCACTACTTTCTTTCTCACAGTGTTTATTTATGAAGTTGTAATGAATATATCAGAATTGTTTTCCTAAAGTCAATAGGTAAATTAAATTCTTGAATAACTACAAAAATTTTACAATGTTTTGAAAAAAGGGTTTTCATTTATTTTTATTTATGCTAATCTATTTTTGAATCGATTCAAAAATAGAGCAGAATGGAGGAATGGTATGGCAACAATTCAAGAAGTGGCGGCTCATGCTGGTGTGTCGGTAGGTAGTGTTTCGCGTTATTTAAATGGGCATCAATTAAAACCGACAAATATGGAAAAAATTGCAACTGCTATCAAAACACTAAATTATCAAGAGAACTTTTTGGCACGGGGACTCAAAAATAAACAAACTCGTTCGATTGGATTATTAATGAATCATGTCCAAAATCAATTTTCTGCGACCTTTATTGCGACCGTTTCAGATGAGCTAGAAAAGTTAGGATACAGTATTGTTGTCAGTGCTTTACGAGATGATGCCAGTCGTTTAAAAGAAAAATTAGATTTCCTAATGGCACGACAAATTGATGGACTTTTATTGTTTGAAATTGAGCCAACGACACTTGACCAGCAATATATCAAAGCTTTGACTATTCCTGTTGCTTCGATTAATATCCCTCTGTCTTTAGATAATGTAGATTCGATTGTGATGGATAATCGACAAAGTACTCAAGCCGTGATGGAGAAGATTATCGCCTATGGACATCAACATATTGGTATCATTGCTGCACCCCAACAAGATATTATCGCCAAAGAACGCCTCACAGGTATTCAAGAAGCAGTGAACAAGCACCCTCAAGTAACAGCGACCATTTATTTTGGTGATTATTCGAAAGCAAGTGGTTATCAAAACATGCAGCAATTATTGACACAGGATGTTTCTGCCGTCTTTGTGTGTAATTACAAAATGGCTCTCGGTGCTTTACAAGCACTATATGAAAGTGACCAACAAATTGGCACAGATATTTCTTTTGCCAGCTTCGATTACTTTGATTTAAGTGAAATCGTTTATCCTAAATTAACTGTCCTACGACAACCTATTAAAGAAATTAGTCAATTAGCGGCCAAACGGATGATTGAACGAATTCAAGCAAAAGAACCTTTAACAGCAACAACTTATGTATGTAACAATGATATTTTATGGCGTGATTCTATCGCTAATTTTTTGGAGGACGAAAACAAATGAAAAAATTTCCAGAGAACTTCTTGTGGGGTGCCGCCATTTCAGCACCGCAATCAGAAGGACATAGTTTAACAAATGGCAAGTCAGCTTCGACATGGGATTATTGGTACCAAACGAATCCTGAAAAATTCAACGACAATCAAGGTCCTGCCGATACATCTAATATGTATGAGCTTTATAAAGAAGATTGTCAACGAATGCAAGAGATCGGGTTAAATTCCCTGCGTACGTCAATTGCCTGGACCCGTCTGCTTCCTGATGGAAAAACGGTTAACGATGAAGCGGTGGCTTTTTATCGTGAGTATTTCCAAGAAATGATTCGCTATGGTGTAGAACCAATTGTTAATTTGTTCCATTTTGATATGCCTATGTGGTTAATGGAAAAAGGCGGCTGGGAAATACGTGAATCCGTCGATGCTTTTGCCTTTTATGCAAAAACAGCCTTTGAATTATTTGGCGATATTGTCAAAAAATGGACAACCTTTAACGAACCACTTGTGCATATTGAATGTGGATATTTATTTGAATTTCATTACCCAGCAATTGTTGATTTCAAGAAAGCAGTACAAGTAGGTTACCACACATTAATGGCGCATGCCTATGCTGTGAAAGCTTTTCGAGAAGTGTTACCTGACGGACAAATTGGCTTGATTTTAAATATTTCGCCAGCCTATGCGCGCAGTGATTCTAAAGAAGATTTACAAGCAAAAGAGGCTTCTGATTTATTAAATACGCGTAGTTTCCTTGACCCTGCTATTCATGGCGAAATTCCAGCAGAATTAATTACATTGATTAAAGAACATGAGTTAACACCTGTCACTCAACCAACCGATAAACCAGTTTTAAAAGAGAATACAGTTGATTTTATTGGGTTGAATTATTATCAACCACGACGTGTACAAGCTCCAGAAAATCCTGCCTTCCCAGCAAAAATGCCGAGTGATTTATACGGACATTACGATTGGCCAGAAAAGAAAATTAATCCTTATCGTGGCTGGGAAATTTATCCAAAAGCACTTTACGATGTCGCTCTTATGATGAAAAATGACTACAACAACCTACCTTGGTATGTCAGCGAAAATGGTATGGGCGTAGCCGATGAAGAACGTTTTATGGAAAATGGTATGATTCAAGATGATTATCGCATTGAATTTATGCAAGAACATTTAGAATATCTTCATCAAGGGATTGCAGAAGGAAGCAATTGCTTTGGCTATCATACATGGACCTTTGTTGATTGTTGGTCATGGTTAAATGGCTATCGTAATCGTTATGGTTTTTATCGTGTGGATTTAGAGAATAATTTTGCCCGTAGTTTGAAAAAAAGTGGTATTTGGTATAAACAATTAGCGGAAAATAATGGTTTTTAAAGGAGAAAAAATATGAGTATTGCAGTCTTTGATATTGGCGGCTCAGCCGTAAAATATGGCTTATGGAATCAAGAAACATTGCATCATATCAACCAATTTCCCACCCCTGGTACGTTTGAAGAACTACAAAGTCAATTAAAAACCGTCATTGATGCTTACGAAACAACCATCACAGGCGTAGCCATCAGCTCACCTGGTGCGGTCAATGTGGCTGAACGTCGTATTGATGGAATCAGCGCTGTTCCTTATATTCATGAACGCCCAATTTTTGATGAGTTAGAAGCTTATCTAGGTTTACCTGTCGCAATTGAAAACGATGCGAATTGTGCAGGCATTTGTGAGATCGAAATTGGTGCCGGCCAGGAAGTACAACATGCCGTCTTTGTCGTCATTGGTACAGGTGTAGGTGGCGCCATTTTCATCAATGGTAAATTGTATAAAGGGGCACATCTATTTGGTGGCGAATTTGGTTTAATGCAAAATCGCAATGGCAATACATTAAGTTACAACGGAACAGCAGTGAATACAGCTGCGCGCTTCTCTGAAAAAATTGGCACCCTGATTACTGGAAAAGAATTATTTGAACGCAAAGATGCAGGCGATGAACAAGCGATTGCGGCTTTGAATAACATGTATCAAAATATCGCTGAAGCTCTGTATAACATTCAAGTATCGATTGATCCAGCAATGGTGATTATCGGTGGCGGTATTTCCGCTCGACCAGAAGTTACAGTAGAGGTTAAAGATCGTTTGCTTGCCTTATTAACAGAATCAGGCGTTCCTTCCATTATGCCGGAAGTATGCGCTTGTGAGTATCAAAATAATGCCAATCTAATTGGTGCTGCTTTTAATTTCCAACATATTCATTCTTAAAACAAACCTTTAAAATCTGTCACAAAAAAATTGCGCCTCCTGTTAAGGAAGCGCAATTTTTTAATTTACTTTCACAACAAATGCTTGCCATGGTTTTAATGTCAATTCTTTTAAGGTAGTCACTGGTTCATCATTACAAATCACTGTTGCGACCAATTCATCATCTATTGTGAATGGTTGTGGTTCATTCGAAAAGTTTGTCACAACTAACCATCGTTCAGCTTCATAAGTTCGGTAATAGCTAAACACTTCAGCAACCGTATCCACTAATTCAAAATCTCCCCAAACCATAATCGGATGATCTTTGCGTAATTGGACTAACTCTTGGTACGTGTAGAAAATCGAAGTTGGATCAGCCAAGGCAGCTTCAACATTGATTTCTTTGTAATTATCATTCAAGGCTAACCACGGTGTTCCCGAGGTAAAACCACCATTGGTAGAATCATCCCAAGCAATTGGTCGACGTGCATTATCCCGTCCTTTAGCATTGATTGACATTAAAATTTCTTCTTGTGTATAGCCTTCAGCCAAGCGTTCATGATATAAATTAACAGTTTCAATATCCTCCGCTTGAGAAATATCCGTAATTGGCGTATTGGTCATCCCAATTTCTTCACCTTGGTAAATATACGGTGTTCCTTTCATCATGTGCAATAAAATAGCCAACATTTTAGCACTTTGCACACGGTACTCTCCATCATTTCCCCAGCGTGAAATCATTCGTGGTAAATCATGGTTGTTCCAAAATAACGAATTCCAACCTTCATTCCCTAACTCAGTTTGCCATTTAGCTAAGACTGTTTTTAATTCCGCAATATCAATCGGTTTTAAATCCCATTTTGATTTTCCAGGTTGCTGATCCAAACCAATATGTTCAAATTGGAAAACCATAGATAATTCATGTCGTTCTGGATGAGAATATAATTTGGCAATTTCAGGAGTAGCTCCCCACGTTTCACCTACTGTTAATAAATCATGATTTCCAAATGTCGCTTGATTCATCTCTTGCAAATAGTCATGTAAATGTGGTCCATTACCTGTAATTCCTTGTAATGGCAATTTCCCTACTAAGTCAATCACATCCATCCGGAAACCGCCAATTCCTTTATCAATCCAGAAATTCATCATATCATAAACAGCTTGACGAACTTCTGATTTTTCCCAATTTAAGTCAGGTTGTTTTTTGCTGAAAAGATGTAAGTAATATTGCCCACTGGCGTCATCAAATTCCCATGCTGAACCTGAAAATGCTGAACGCAAATCATTTGGTGCCTCTCCATTCACTGGATCAGCCCAGACATAATAATCACGATACGGATTATCTTTGCCTTTTTTGGCTTCCACAAACCAAGCATGTTCATCAGAAGTATGATTTACAACTAAATCCATCACAATTTTAATCTTACGCTTATTAGCTTCAACTAATAGTTCATCCATATCTGCCATCGCGCCAAATTCATCCATAATGGCTTCATAATCTGAAATATCATAACCATTGTCGTCATTCGGTGATTGATAAACGGGTGATAACCAAATCGCACCAATTCCTAATTTTTCTAGGTAATCAAGTTTTTCAATAATCCCTCGTAAATCACCAATTCCATCACCATTACTATCGTTAAAACTACGTGGATAAATTTGATATACTACGACTTCTTGCCACCAATGCTTATTCATACTTTTTTCCTCCTAAACTGTTGTATCATTTACGATTTAATTTATTAATTGATGTTTGTATTTCACACAGGTGTTACGTAACACTAATTGTTATTTTTTTACCAGAATAAAAGAAATCACTTTTATTCTGGATTTGGAGATTGATTTAGGTGTTTCGAAACACCATATGCTAACACTATACAGTGTATCTTCGTAATAGTCAACGCTTTCATTTTATTTTTTTGACTGATTGTCCCTCGATAAATGTCGTTGTTATTTGAATGGTGCGTTTCGTAAGTTGTTGTCCTCTAATATCAGCTAATAATAATTGAATGCCCTTTTCAGCTTTTTGCAAGATATTTTGATAAACTGTCGTAATTTGTGGCGTAGCTAGTTTTGCTAATAACGTTCCATCGAAACCCGCAATCGAAAAGTCGTCCGGAATATGCCAACCATGATTGGATAGCACTGACTGCGCTCGTACTGCCATTAAGTCTGAAGCAAAAAATAATGCGGTAATATGACCTGCATGTTTTTTGGCAAATGCCTGAATAAATACTGCAAATGCTTCTTCACTATTCGGCGCACTGAAATAATTGGGTTTTAATTGATGCTCTGCTAAAGCTTTTTTAACCCCTTGTGCCCGTTTTTCATCAACGCCTATCCAATCCTCAAATGATTTGCCAAATGCGATAAAAGCAATTTCTTGATGCCCTTTAGAAACTAAATAGTGAGTCATTTCATAACTTGCTTGTAAATCATCCACCCCAATGTTTAAAATATCTGCCTCTTTTTGGGGATACATATCTAAAAAGACAATTGGAATCTTTAAGCTATTCGTCCATTCACTTAAATCTTTAGGCGATGTTCCCGATAAAACAACACCTTCTAAATCCCACATCTGTACTAACTTTACGCCATCATCAACAGAAGAGACACGTTGAAACATCATAAAATAACCAGCTTCTCTAATTGCAGTTTCCACAGCTTGTATGAATTCACCTAAATAAGGATTGTCATACGTATGCGTAGAAATCGCACGGTCATCTTGGAAAATCACACCAATGATTCGTGAGCCATTTTTTGCTAATAAACGTCCAGCCATATTCGAATGATACTTTAGTTCTTTTAAAGCTTGCTCCACCTTTAATTTCGTTTCTGCAGATACTTTAGTAGTTCGTCCGTGAATGACATTAGAGACAGTTGTTGGACTAACACCTGTATAGTTTGCAACATCCTTAATCGTAGGCATCGTTTCCCCTCCTTTTATTTCTTCTTTATCATACAATACTTTACAAGGAGTTTCTATAACTGTAAAAAAGATGACTGGAGTAATTGAAAGACAGGTTATTTTTCCGTTATTAGATGAAAAGATCAGATATAGTTCAATTACACCGCTTTTAGTCGTCCTAAAATGAAAAGTCAGAACAAAAATTTGCACTTTTGTTCTGACTTTTTCTATTCTATCTGCAAAAAATATCTTTGGAGAGCAATACATGAGAACTATGCTACTCTTTTATTAGAAGTTAGCTCCCATTTTTCCAAACTCTTCTTGTTATATTCCATCATTTGGCTATGCTTGTCTGATTAATCTTCTTTGACAAACCTTAACGAAGACATCATTCGTTTTAAATCAGTAGCAATGCTTTGTAAGTCTCTCACGTGACCAACAAACTCTTCCATTGTTGCCAAAACTTCTTCGGCATTGGCTGACACTTCTTGCGTTCCTGCTGCATTTTCTTCTGTTGAAGCAGAGATGCTTTCTAAATTCCCCAACACACCGCTTTGAATTGTGACAATCCGATCATTGGATACTTCAATCTCATGAATATTGTTAGCCATTGCTGAAGTGCGTTCCAACACATCTTGTGCTGAGGTAATAGCTTGATGAATCAAGCGTGTTTGATTTTCTCCACCTTCTAATGAACGAGAGACTTTTTCAACCATTTGATTCGATTTTCCTTGAATAGTGCTAATAATCGTTTCAATTTCTTTGGTCGAACTTTTGCTTTGTTCTGCCAATTGGCGAATTTCAGCAGCAACAACCGCAAAACCCTTGCCTGATTCACCTGCACGTGCTGCTTCAATCGATGCGTTTAAAGCTAATAAATTCGTTTGATACGAAATATCGTTGATTACATTAATGATTTGATTGATCGCTTGGATACTTTGATTCATACTACTCATTCCCGTAACTAATTCACTCATTTGTTCCATTTCTTGTTTCCAACTAGAATTTACTGCATCCATCACTTCCATGCTTTGTTGATTGCTTGAATTGGCATCTTGTGATTGATTATTTAATGCAATGACATTGGCAGTTAGTTCTCGAATAACATCTGATAGTTGTTGCATTTGGCTAACACTATATTCTGTTTCTTGCGCTTGTGTGCCGGTTACTTCAGCTACGCCAGTGATAGTGTCCGTAACTTCGCCTGTTGCTAAAGTGGTCTGTTGAGCTAACTCAAGTAATGCATCCGCCATTTCTGCAACTTGTTCGCTTTGTTTTTGTGATTGTACAGTTATGTTCTCGATACCATCAATCATTTCATTGAAATTGGCAGCCATGCGATGAATTTCTGTTCCTTGTTCATCTGGATAAACATAACGTTTTGCTCTAGTTTTCAGACTGAAACCTTTCTCCGTACCTTGTGTTGTTTTTTTAATTTTTTGATAGGTTCCAACCTTCATACCATTGAAATATGATTCAAAAATTGAAATAATCTCTTTGACAAGTTTTTGTACAATAAATGCAAAGAAACCAACTAAAATTAATAAAGCTATTGCCACAATTGCTGAAGAAGTCAATAACGCATTGGTTTCGATTTTGTACTCATTATCCATAATCGATGCAAACGCAAATGTTTGATTTCCTTCTTTGCCTTTATTGAAATAAACATTGGCTACTTCTGGATATTCAGGTTCCTTTGTTTTCACTTCAACTAGTCCTTGGGCTTCCTTATGTTCAAGCAATGCTGAAAATAGAGCCGTTTTAGAAATATCTTTTCCAACTTTTTCTGGATTTGCATCTGCCACAATAATACCATTCGTTGAAACCAGAGTAATCGAACCCGTTCGTCCAACTGTTAATTTCTGTAATAACTGCCCAATTTTCTCAAAAGAAATATTGATAGTCAGAACGCCCCAATCACCATCTTTATTTTTAATTAGTTTAGAAGCTGTCGTTAAATAATCATTTGAAGCAGCATCTTTGTATGGTGTTGTCCAACCAATTTCTCCCTGATTTTCTATCGCCAACTGATACCATGGACGTGAGCTAGGAACAAAATCACTCGGTAAATTATTTAAAGAAGTAAACCGATCATCAGATGTTGCAAAGTTCATTCCTTTAATATTTCCATCACCACGGGTTACTAACTCTAATACGCTATGAATCTCAGCTAAATCAAACTCTTCTTGAAACACTGGTAAAGTAGAAATTTCACTTAAACGAGTCTCCATCATCGTTAATAACATGTCTTTTTCAGTGATTACTGCTTGTGTCGTACTTTGTTGCGTCACTTCATTGCGCTCTTGTAATAAATCCATATTAATTTTGTATGAGCTCATTAACATAATTGCTACAGGTAATAACACTAGTGATATTAATGCAAAAAAAATAATTTTCCCAATGCTTTTTTGTCTCTTCTTCATAGTACTCCTCCTCATAATAAATGAATTCAAAAGTCTTTCTTAGAAACTTGCAACCGCTATCAAAAGAAGTTTCCATACCTTATCTACAAAAATATTCGCCTCACTACCTAGTGAAGCGCTTCTCGATTTCTGTGAATAACTCTAAAAATAGTTTGATGCAATTGATATTCCATTTGTTAGTCTTTGATTCAAAGTATCTATCGGTTCTTTTCATTAAATATTAATGATATAGATTGGTTTATTTTAAATAAAATTCAAATAATTAGACTACCAAAAAGGCTCTAAGAAATAGGGACAATTTCTTAGAGCCTTTACTATTTTTCACTTTCTTTTTACCACTATTCATTAACTAAACTATTTAGTTACGAAAAAGTAGTAGAAAGTTTTTTATTTTTTTCTGCGTTTTAGACCTAGTGTTACCGCACTACCGATAAGTCCCATACCAACAATGAACAGTAGCCATGATTGAACTTCTCCTGTTTGTGGCAGATAACCTGATTGATTGGAATTATCTGTTTTGTTATTAGTATTAGGAGAATTTGACGTCCCTGGTTTCCCATTAGATGTTGTGCCAGTAGTTGCGCTTGAACTATCTGTTTCTGTTGTACTGCTTGAGTCAGTCTCGCTTGTACTTTCAGTTTCTGGTGTACTGCTTGAGTCAGTCTCGCTTGTACTTTCAGTTTCTGGTGTACTGCTTGAGTCGGTTTCGCTTGGACTTTCCGTTTCTGGCGTACTGCTTGAGTCAGTTTCGCTTGTACTTTCCGTTTCTGGTGTACTACTTGAGTCAGTCTCGCTTGTACTTGTGCTTTCCGTTTCTGGCGTACTACTTGAGTTGGTTTCGCTTGTACTTGTACTTTCTGTTTCTGGTGTACTACTTGAGTCAGTCTCGCTTGTACTTGTGCTTTCCGTTTCTGGTGTACTACTTGAGTCAGTCTCGCTTGTACTTGTGCTTTCCGTTTCTGGTGTACTACTTGAGTCGGTTTCGCTTGTACTTGTACTTTCCGTTTCTGACGTACTGCTTGATTCGGTTTCGCTTGTACTTGTACTTTCCGTTTCTGGCGTATTACTTGAGTCGGTTTCGCTTGTGCTTTCCGTTTCTGGCGTACTACTTGAGTCGGTCTCGCTTGTACTTGTGCTTTCCGTTTCTGGTGTACTACTTGAGTCAGTCTCGCTTGTACTTTCCGTTTCTGTTGTACTGCTTGATTCGGTTTCACTTGTACTTGTGCTTTCCGTTTCTGGTGTACTACTTGAGTCGGTTTCGCTTGTACTTGTACTTTCCGTTTCTGACGTACTGCTTGATTCGGTTTCGCTTGTACTTGTACTTTCCGTTTCTGGCGTATTACTTGAGTCAGTCTCGCTTGTACTTTCCGTTTCTGTTGTACTGCTTGAGTCGGTTTCGCTCGTACTTGTACTTTCTGTTTCTGGCGTACTGCTTGAGTCAGTTTCACTTGTACTTGTGCTTTCGGTTGTTGATTCTTCTGGTTCTGTTGGCTGGTAAGTATTGGTTACTGTAAATCCGCTACTTGCACTGCCGGATACTTCGGAATCATACCCCTCTACTGGTATTTCTTCAATAGAATAGATGACTTTTTGACCTTTGAATGTTGCAGGTACTGTCGTGACAGCCTGCCAGTCTTCGCCAGTCAGAACTAAATCTTTTATGAACACATCGTTGGCATACAGTTTCACTGTTACAGTATCTGGACGTTTGTTTGCTTGGTTTTTCTCATCGATCCATTCTTTTGTTACAATTACTTTCATCGTGTTTAGATGATTAATCAGCTCTCCATCTCGCATTTCCGCAGTATAATCTGCGACAGGCTCTTCGACAACAGCATACACATAAGGTTTCCCTTGCGCATCAATTGTTGGTAAGTCTGCAAAATGATAATGCCAATTGTCCTCAGACAATGTTTGAGCTGGGACATCTGTCCAGCGTTCGCCATTTCGGGTTACATAGACTGTCACTTCTTCTGGACGCAGCTCATACTGATTGTCCAAATCATCCCAAATTTTATCACCTTCAAGTGTGGTTGTTTGCAGCGTGTTCGTAATAGTTAAGTCATCATCACTATATATGGTGTCATACCCAGCAACTGGGCTTTCAATAACACGATACGAGATGGTTTCACCAGTTGTATCTACTCCTGGTAAATTAGCAAAAGTATAGGTCCATTCATCGTCTTCATCCACAGTCGCTTCAATAGTTTCAGTCATAACTTCACCATCTCTAACAACGCTTCTTTCTGCCGGAACAAGTGTACCATCTTTGACTTTCATCACTTGTAGATGAATACTTTCTGGTCGCAATCCAAATTGATTGTCTTGATCACGCCATTTTTTCTCAATCGATAAGCTAGTTGTCTGCAACGAGTTCGTCATAGTGGTAGCTTCTGTCGTTGATGTATAACCTGACACGGCGTGTTCTTCCACCGTATAAATAAACTCTTTGCCTGTTGAATCATTGGCAGCTAGATTAACCAGCTTCATTTCCCAGGTCGCAGATGTTTTATCTAACGGCGTGAAGGTCACGTTTTCTCTAAAGAGCACTTTGGTTTCTGGTTGATCTTTTATTTCGCGGTACAAGTTGAATGTAATACTTGTTGGACGAATACTTTGATCATGTGCATCTTCCCAAACTTTTTTGATTGTAACATCGGTTGCTTTTAATTCATTAGTGATGACTTTGGTTTGTGCGTCAGAATTATCCACTTCTGTCGTATAGCCGGCTACTTCATGCTCTTCGACAGAATAAACATAGGCTTCCCCATCTTTATTCTTATCTGCTAATCCTTCAAATTTATAAGTCCAACGACTGCCGGAAGTTTCTGATGGACTAGGTTCCAAGCTCACCGCTTCTTTGAATAGTGTTTTTGTTTCTGGCTTGCCTTGAACTTGACGATATAAATTGAACGTAATACTTGCTGGACGAACACTCGTATCTTGTTCATCTTTCCAAATTTTTTCAACAAGAATATCGCCTTTTTCAAGCAATGTATTGGTAATGGTTCGGTTATCAGTTACCGTTGCTTCATAACCATTTGGAACATTTACTTCACGAATCGTATATTCATAAAGTTTTCCTTCGCTGTTATACATTGGTAAACCAGTAATTTCACCCGTCCACGTATTTTGGCTAAAGAAACCAGCATCATCTGGATTTAAAGTTACGGTTGGATGATTGGTAAAGGCTTCATCCACTTCGCCATCAATCATTGGGACTACTTCAAAAGTGACCGATTGACGACTACTATTGTCTGTATCATCTACCCAAACTTTCTTCACATCAATTTTTGTTGTTTGTAATTCATTTTCGATATTTTGAATCAATTTCGTAGCATTGTCTTCATCCGCAACAACATCATCTAAATGTGCTTGATAACCAGCTGGTGTAATCTCACGAACTGAATATTCAAACGGTTTGTTGGTATTTGCTTTTTCAAATGCTGGTAGCCCTGTAAAGTAATACTTGCCTTGCGAATCAGTTGTTGTCGTAATTGGTTCACCATTTGTATCTAATGCTGGCTGACCATCACGTAACAATTCAATTGTTACGGTAGTTGGACGAACAGTTGCAAATGATTCATCGCCAATCCAAGACTTCGTACCCGACAGACTAATTGGTGTCATCAACGTATTTTCTACCGTTAACACAGGTTCTGTACCAATTTGCCAAGCTACTTCAGAATTTGTTCGTTCATAACCTGGTACGACTTCTTCTTCAATCGTGTAAATATATTTCTCAGATACTTGATTATATGCTGGTAAATTATCAAATGTGTATTCCCAATTTTGGTTCTTAGTGGTAATTGTTGCTGTTACTAATTTTGGTTCTGTATCACTTGCTGTATGACGGTAAAGGTTAAGTTGAATACCGTCTGGGCGCGTTCCCCAGACATTATCATGGTCATTCCAAATTTTCCAACCAGTTAATGTAACTGGTTGGAAAGTATTCGTAATCGTTGTCGTCACTTCACCGGTTTGCTCATCCGTCTCATCTGTATAAGTTGTTTGATATCCATTTACAGGTACTTCTTCAACGGTATAAACGATTGGTTCACCCATTTGGTCAAATTTCGGTAAACCTGTGAACGAATGTGACCAGTTATCCTCGCTATCTGGTTCGACAATAGCTGTCACTAACTCTTCACCGCCCGCAACTAGTCGCGTTACTGGTTCTAATTCATCACCAACGTGACGCATTAAGTTCAATGTAATACTTGTTGGATGCGTGTTTAATGCATTGTCATTATCTGACCACACCTTCATCGCATGAACTTGCGTGATTTCTAATCTATTGGTAATCGTTACTTTTTGACCCTCACTACTTTTCTCAGTAGTAATTATTGGATCTTGATACCCATTCACATTTGCTTCTTCCACAGTATACGTATAATCTGCACCAGAAGCATCTTTAAGTGCTAAACCTGTGAATGTCGTACGCCAGCCGTTAGCTGTTAGTGTTGTTTCACTATTTACTTGAACTTCTTGACGTTCGTCTTCATCGGTGGTGTAACGATATAACGTAAAGTCAATATAATCTGGACGAATACTTCTGTCTGAAGTGTCTTCCCAAATTTTTTCAATAGTGACATCCGTGGTTTTCAACGTATTCGTAATGTCCACTTGTGTTCCTAATTCTGCCACATCAATTACGGCATCATAACCATCTGGAACCACTTCTTTGACTGTATAAATATACGTATTCCCATTTTTGTTTTGTTTAGCTAAACCTGTGAATAGATGGCTTAATTTGTCTGCTGTTAAGGTCGTTGTATTAACTAATTCTTCCATTTCTCCATCAATATGACGATATAACTGAACAGTAATGTCTGGTTGAATTTGTTCCGTATTGCCATCATTTTTATTTTCCCAAATTTTTCTGACAGAAATCGCATCTTGTGGAATTAATTCATTGGTAATCGTAGTCGTCAAACCAGCGGATGAAACATCACGATAACCGTGTGGTACATCAATTTCTCTCACACCATACGTATATTCTTTGCCATCTTTATTATGGGTTGGTAAGCTAGTAATTTCAGCTGTCCATTCATCGGTATCTGTCGTTCCTGTCACTTCAATTTGTTTGCGGTTAGTGAAACTCATGTCTTCTTGACCATCAATATAAGGGACCACTTCAAAGGTTATTTTATCTGGGCGACTTGTCTTGTCTGTTGCGTCTTCCCAAACTTTCTTCACTGAAATTTCTTTCGTTGTTTGTAACGTATTGGTTACAACATATTGATTTTCTTCCTCATCAAATGCATAGGTTGGTGTATAACCAGCTAATTCATCTGCTGCCATTTCTCTAGCAACATACACAAATGGTTTCGTTGAATCACCTTGCTGATATTGCGGTAAACCAGTGAATTCACCGGTCCACTCATTTGCTTCATTAAGAGTTAATTCATTGATGACACCTGCATCGGTCACTAATTTCAATTCATCATCCAGTTGACGGAAGAGTTGGACATGAATGCTAGTTGGTCGCGTTGCTTGTTTGTGGTCTTCATCACCTTGCCACACTTTTTTGACAGACAGTTTTTGATCCGTAATCAACCCATTGACCACGGTTAATCCTGTGCCATCATCTGTACGCGTGTATCCGTTAATAGCTTTTTCTGTTACGATATACGTGAACTCAGTCCCATTACCATCATATTTTGATAAACCAGTAAAGATATGACGCCATGTGTCAGCTGTCATTTCCCCAGTAACAGTCGCTGTAATTGGTTCCCCTTGAGTATCTAATGCCGGACTACCATTCCGTTTCAGTTCAAAGGTAATTGATTCTGGACGGGTATTCGCTTCATTCTGATGGTCCTGCCATTCCTTCGTTACTTCCACTTCATGTGTTAAATCCAGTGTGTTCATAACTGTTAGATGATCATCGCTATACGTTGTTGTATAGCCAAGAAGTGGTTTATCGGTCTCCGTTGGCATTTCTTGAACCACATATTCAATGATTGTTCCTTGATTGTCAACTTTCGGTAAATCAGTAAATGCGACTACCCATTTGTTGTCATCCTCATCATCTACGTCATCCTCGGTTAACGTTTTGGTAATTGTTTCTGACACTAACTCACCGTTTGATTCAGTAACTTTTTGAACAGGAACTAATCCTGAAGCTGTACGACGCATTAATTGGAAGGTTACTTCGTCTGGGCGTGTACCAAATGAATTATCGTTGTCCTCCCAAATTTTGGTTGCTTCCACAGAAGTTGTGTCTAACGTATTGGTAACTGTCGAACCTGTAATACTTGTTTCGTATCCTGCTACAGGGACTTCTGCAACCTTGTATTCATAAGCCGTACCGTTTGAATCGGTAGCTGCTAATTTACCAAAGTCATACATCCACGGTGCCGTAATCGGTTGACTACGCAACGCTTCTTCTGGGAAATCCTCCTCTGTCACAAGTTTACGATAAAGTTCAATCGTTACTTGAGCAGGACGTGCACTCATATTTTGTGCATCTTCCCAATCTTTGGTTCCTTGTATTTCTACACTGTTTAAAGTGTTAGTGATTGTTTTCGTTTGACCTTCATTTTCCAGAGTTGTCGTGTAGCCAGTTACTGCCTCTTCAGTTACTTGATAAATATATGGTTCACCATTTTTATCTTGTGTCGGCAGCTCTTTAAACACATAACTCCATGTCCGCGCGTTCTCATCGAAATCTTCTGCTTTTAAGATCTGCGTCTGATAAGCTTCGGTTGAAAAAGGCGTACCTTCAATACTACGATATAAATGAACGGTAATTTCACTTGGACGACTACTTGTATCATCTAAATCGTTCCATACTTTTTCAACCGCTACTTCTCCAGGTTTTAAGACAGTATTGGTGATTGTCACCTCATTGTCTTCTTGCTGGATATCTTTCGTATACCAGTCTGGTTTATCAGACTCATCTACTGTATAGGTATATTTTTTACCTTCTCGATTGTGAGTTGGTAAGTCGGTAAATTCAATTTGCCAGTTATCTGAGAGTAATAGTTTATTGGCTCTCGTTAATGATCTGGTCTCAACTTCTTCTGGTTGTCCGCCTTCAACTGAACGATACAATTTAAAGGTGATTTCATCTGGGCGGCTATTTTCCTCACCAGAATCTTCCCAGACTTTCGTTGCTGTCACTTTCGTTGTCTGCAACTTGTTCGTTAAGGTTCTATTTGCTGGATCTGGCGTAAATGTGTAGCCATTTGGAACTTCTTCTCGTACTAAATATTCATATTCTTCATTGGCTTGATTGTATTGCGGTTGGTTATCAAATGAATATTCCCAATCGTTTGCTGCAGTGATTTTTTGCTCTGTCTCTGCTAACTTAACAAAGTCATCTGTTGAATCTTTGACTTTACGAGTTAAATAAATCGTGAGTTCTGCTGGTAAAAAGTCCGCATCTGTAATTGGCGTGTTATTTGATCCCATCCAAGTTTTTTGACCCTTGATTTCAACTGGTGTTTCCAACGTATTTGTTAGTTCAGTTGCACCATCATTGCTACTGCTCACGTATCCTTTGACACTATCTTTGACGATATACGTAATTTCATTACCGTCCGCATCCAATTTTGGTAAGTCAGTAAATGAATAGTGCCCATTCGGTTCTTCCTCTGTTGCAACAAGTTTCGTCGTTACATCTTGACCGCCTTTTTGAACAGGGATTTCTTCACCTTTCACATACAAGGTAACATCAATGGCATTAATAGCTGCTAACGCTGGTCGTGTCGTATATTTATCATCGTCATCTTGCCAGTTTTTTGTACCTGCAATAGCGACAGTTGGTAGAGTGTTCGTAAGGGTTGTACCTGTTACTGAACTTTCATAATTTTTTGGTGTATTTGTTTCAACGACTGTGTATTGAATTTCTTTGCCGTCTTCATATTTAGGTAAACCAGTAAAGGTGTACGTCCATTCATCTGTAGCAAAGTCGTCAAGTGTCGCATCTGCTTGTGTCAATGAATTATCGTTTTTCACTACTGGAATAAGATTCGGTTCCTCGGTTGTACCAATGTTTTTCATCAAATTAAACGTAATTGCCGTTGGTCGTGTATTAAACGCATTGCTATGATCTTCCCACACTTTTGTAATCGTAATATCAGTTGGATCTAGCGTGTTCGTAATAGTCAATGGTTCAGCTTCAACAACCTCATCTGCATCAACAGATACCGGCGCACTGGCAGTATAACCTGCTGGAATATCAGTTTCTACTTCTGTCACAGTATACATGAATGGATTGCCCTCTTTATCAACTTTTGCTAAACCATTCCATGCCCCCTGCCAATTTGTTGTCAAATCAAGCGTTAGTGTACGTGAAACAAAACTTGGGTCTGTCTCGCCAGCTTCTGTTTGGCGAGTTAAGGTGAACCGGACACTATTTTGATGTTCGACAGTAAATCCGTGATCATCCCATACTTTTTTGACTGGGATATTTACTGTGTCTAGTGTATTGGTAATAGTCACATGTTTCCCTGTTTCAGTAGTGATAGCTGCTTGAGAAGTGTAGCCAAAAACAGCTACTTCCTCGATAAGATACGTGTATCTCTCATTGTCACTATTATATTTTGGTAAATCATCAAAAAGTGTTGTCCAATCATTATCTGCATTTAGTGTTGCTCTAGTAAGTTCCACCGGATTGTTGGCATCAGTTGTATAACGAGAAAGGATAACAACAATACTTTCTGGTCGAATGCTTTCATCTGAGGTATCTTGCCAGTCTTTCGTCACTGAAATTGCTGTATCTGGAACAAATGTATTGGTAATCACTTGCGTACCATTTTCTACGATCGGTCCACTTGGTGTGTAGCCATCATTTAAATCTGTTTCACGTACTTGATAGCTATACGCGTTACCATTCTTATCATACGTTGGTAATCCAGTAAAGCTATACTCCCAATCATTACCTGTTAGTTGATGCGATGCGATTGCTTGCCCATCCACTTCTGTTTGTCCAGCTACATAGCGATCTAAAACAAACGTAACCGAAGCTGGTCGATCATTATAATCTGCTGGTTCTCCCGCCCATCGTTTTGCGACTGGCACATCTGTTGTTTTTAATGTATTCGTAATTTCTTGTCCATTTAATGCAAACTCTAAATCGTCTTCTTCATAGCTTACTTCATAACCATTTAGGCTTTCAGACGCTACTTCTTTGACTGCATATTCCAATTCAACAAGTTCATCCTCGATGTTTCGGTATTTTGCAAGACCTCCAAAAGTATATGACCACTCAGCTGTAGAACCTGAAATAGTTTGAATGTTTGCTGGTGTCACAGCTACAAATGGAGCTGAACTATTTTTCTCACGACTGTACAATTGTAATTGAATACTTTCAGGACGTGTCATTGAGGCAACTGCTGCATCGCCTTTCCAAACTTTGGTCACTGTAATAGATGTCGAATCTAGCGTATTGGTTAATTCTGTACCGTCTATATTGCTACTACTTGTATATCCAGCAATCGAATCTCGTACTGTATAGCGAATAAGATTACCCGATGAATCAAATTTTGGTAAGTTCTCAAATTTATACGTATTGTTTGCTTCAAGTGTTGCAGTCACTGGGCTGCCATTTTTTAACACAGGATCGCCATTACCTAATAACTCAATTGTGACTGGTGTTGTCGGGCGTGACTGGTGTTGTCGGGCGTGACTGCTGTGAATTATTTCCATCATTCCAAACTTTTTCACCAGATACATCTGTCAATTCTAAAACGTTGGTTACCGTTTTTCCTTCATCAGAGTACTGCGGTGTTTCATAATTGGCTACTTTCGTTTCTACCACACTAAATGTATAGGCATTGTTTGCTTCATCGTATTTTACGAGGTCTTTAAACGTATGTGTCCACACTTCTTCACCGTTTACTGTTTCTGGTGTGACATCTACTGGGTCTACGCCAGGAACGTTTACTGCTGGATTATCTCCAACTTGTCGTTGTAAAGTTAATCGAATACTTTCAGGACGTGTATTAAAGGCGTTTTCTTGATCATTCCATACTTTCGTCACTTCAAACTCAGTTGTTTCTCGAATATTAGTGATTTCAGAACCTGACGCAAATGATGCATTTCCATCAGCATCAATTTCAAAAGTCAATGCATGCCAATTTTCTTCATCAATTTCTTCAAATCTTACTGGTGCAGACGTTTCTTCAATTGTATATGAATCTGGGCGCAAACCATTGATAGTTACTTGACCATTGCTGCCTGATGTAAATAGCACAGCATCAGCTTTCACTGTTGTCCAATCGGCATCTATATCTACCCGATTATTCGGCCCAGTATAGTACTCGGTTGAACCACCCTTGTCTCTAGAAAGAATGAAGATTGCACCATCAACAGCCGTTTTGTCTAAGCCTTGTTTTGCCTCACCGTATTTCGTGAAGGTAATTCGAGTTAACTCATTAGTCAAACTAGCTATTTTAGCTACCGGCTCACCATTTGCTGCCCCATCAATTGTAACTGGAACTTTTGTGGCATTTAATTGATAACCTGGTGCAGGTTTTGTTTCTACAAAATAATAATCACCTGGCGCTAACTCATCAACTAAAATATGACCATTTTCATCGGTTGTTAAAGCTTCTTTAATTGGCGTGTCTTCTCCATTTCGATAGAATGCAAACTCCGCCCCTTCAATGCCTTCATTGCTACCATTTTGTTTTGTAAAACTAACTGAACCTTTGTAGTTTTTCAATTCAAGTTCGTCTGGAAAAACTTGTTCATGCTCATTTTCAATGTCTCCAATAGTAAAAGTTGCTGAACCAGCAGTATTAATCAAATAACCTTCTGGTGCACTTGTTTCAACAAAGCGATAGGTTCCTGATCCTAATCCCGTCACATGAACTTTCCCGTCTTTGATGGTTACCGTTCCTTGAGGCGTTTCTGCTGTATCGCCATCTTTTACGACTTTAAACGTTGCATCTCCATCCTCTAAAGGAATTTGATTGCCGTCTTTGTCTTGTTTGATTAAAGTCGCTGATCCTTGATAATTCGTTAAAACCATGTCTTCAGAAACAGCAGGAGCACTTCGATCGCTTCTAATCCCTTGAGTTACTTCGACAGTTCCATCTGGGGTTTCGAATGGAATCGTAAATTCATAAGTTACATCTGTACGAATGTGATTTTTAGGTGGTGTTTTTTCTTCGATAATATACGTTTTTCCAGCGTCTAAGCCAGTAACGAATACTTCATTGGTATTTCTAAACGTTACATTACCAACCGGTTTTTTCATTAAATCTGTTCTATCATAAACAATAAATTCAGCATTTGAACCTGATAAAGAAATCGGATTTCCATCGTCATCAACTTTTTTCAGAACAGCTTTACCTTTATGGTTCGTTACACGCTGTTCTACTGTAGCATTTGAACCCGGATATCCTTCTTGAATAGTAATTGTCATACTACTTGTCATTCGAATATATCCATCTGCAGAAGACACTTCTTCTAATTGATACTCTCCATCAACTAGTCCTTCAAAGATGTAAATTCCAGTTGCAGCATTAGTTGTAAATATTGAACCAGTTGGATTGAACATCGCTAATCCATTACTATCTATTCCGTCATAATAATTCCCATCAGCATTCTGCAAACGGAACGTTGCCGTTTTATTAATATTAGTAATTGAACCATCTTCAAATTCTTTAATTACACGTATCTTACCACGATAATTTGTAAAAGATTTTGATAGCTCTAATTTGCTAGTCTCGTTATCATTGGCTGTCGAAGAAACTGTAAACGTTAATGGCGTCGTATTACGTAAATATGTTGACTCAGCTGGACCACCAGTTTCTCGTAGTTCATAACTGCCGGCACCTAAATGTGGAATCGTAATTTCTCCATCACTATCAGTTACTAATCCTGTTTGAATTCGAGTAGACCCCCGATACAAATCAAATGTATAGCCACTCTTATCAGTTACATCGTTAGATTCAAAAACTTTAGTTAAAGTAAAGTTTGCTTGATAGTTAATCATCGTTTCTTGGGTATCATAATCAGCTTGTGGTACTGTCGCTGTTCCCTCAGTTTGTTCACCTGTGATTGTAAATGCTACATTTTGTGAGTTTAAAATATACCCATCTAATCCACCTGCTACTTCTACCTCTTCAAATTCGTAATTTCCTGCACCTAAAGCTGGACTTATTACTTTATTGTTTTCTTCTTCAAACCGCTGTGCATTCGCTTTGTTTCCCCAAGTAATAACACCAGTAGTTGCGTTCTCACTACTATAATATTGTCCAGTGGCTACATTTTTAATAACAAATTTTGCACCAGATGTTGGTTCCGTACTAGTATAGACTTTTTCCATAAATGCTTTACGACGATAATTGACTAACGGATCCTCATCTTCGTTTAAGTCAACATCTACTGCACCCTCTTCTTTTGTAGGGTCAATTGTAAAATTCGCTGATTTAGTAGGATTAAGAATATAGTCTGGTGCGGCTTTTTTCTCTCTTAAATAATACGTTCCTGGAGCAATTCCTTCGATTTTCACTTCACCAGAGGCCGTTGAGGTAGCTTCTTTAGCAGGAATAACTGTATCATCAGCAGCATTGACTAATTCAAAAACTGCCCCGGCTATTCCCTGATTATTTTCATTAACCTTTTTCCAAGTCACTGATCCTTGATAATTAACAATCTTGACTGGATCGATAAGTGTTTGAGTGCCGTTCGCATTCTCTTTTACTTCAAACGAAATCGGTGCTGTATTACGAATGTAGCCCTCAACTGCTTGCTCTTCAATAACGTAATAGTTGCCTGGTTCTTTAAGTTCAAGGGTTAAGCGCCCATCTTTTGCTTCATAAGGCGCATTTTCGGTTACTTCAACTCCATCAGGTGCTTCACCTTTAAATAATTTGAAGGTTGCAAAATTTGTTTGATTACCAATTAAATTACCATTTTTATCTTCTTTTCTTAACTCTACTTTAAACCGTGGATCTTCAACTTCAAACGCTAATGGCGTCGTTTTATGGTTACTATCAAGATTCAAATAGGTTGAAAAACCTTTTCCTGTTCCTGGTCCACGATCAGCATATTTAGGATCAATCGCATAGCCACCAGGTGCTTTACGTTCCACAATTCGATACGTACCTGCCACTAAATTAGGGAAAATTAATTCACCCTCTGCATTTAAAGACTCGGTCATTAATTGCGTACGTCCACGTGAATCCCATAATTCAAATATACCTTGCGTGGCATTTGTAGAATCTAAGGCTTGATTTTCACCTTTTTTAATAATTTTCAAATCGCCACGTTTACCTTTACCTGTACCTTTTGAACCAGAAATTCGGACACCTTCTGCAGAAGAAGAACCTCCATCTGTAAGCTCCCCTGCATTTCCTGTAATTTCATATTTATTACTGACTTCTGCAAATGCACCTGTCGCATCAATCATTGTTTCATATTCTAAAATATACGGTTGGTCAATAACATCATTGAACGATAGCGTAAATTGCTTTGCACTATTATTGATTTCAAGAGTGTACTCACTTGAATCTGCAAGTTCTCCTTTTTCCACATCACCAGTTGCAGATAAGCTTGCTTTATAGACTTTAATGGTGTCTGCTAAAAGCATACTATCACTATCCTCAGGCGCATCTTCACCAGAAATAGTATCCACTAACTTATAATCACTAATGGTTGACCCATTAGGATTCAATTCGATTTTCCAAGCTAGGCGATTGGTGCCTTCAATTTGTTTTCCTTCTTTAACCCCAAATTCATTTCCGTTACGTACAATAACCTCTTTTTCTAACTCATAGGCTTTGTTGCCATCTACTATAACTGATGCCGTGTTTTTGACTGTCGCATCAACTACTTTGTCATCTTTAAATTTTGTTTGGAAGGTTATGCCTAATGTTTTCTTTGCTTTGGTTGAGTCATCAAACGTCACTCGGATTTTGGTTGGGTCTGACGTATCTACCGTAAACCCACTTGTTAATTCTTCTGTAATTGTAATCGCACCTGTACTAGGATCAATTTGATACACATGCGCTTTAACACTATCTGAAACTAATTCTTGATTCCCAGGCAAAACGTCTTCAATTACGTAAGAACCATGAATATCCTTGCTTTCGTAGTTAGTATTAATAACCCAGTCAATCGTTTTTTCTTGTGGGTTATAGGTTCCTTCTTTATCCCCATTATTTCCAGTAAATTCATGGTTTTCTGGTAGACCGGGGGTTTCGGTTTCATTTGAATGCTTGTTTTCTTGAGAATCTTCCCAATCAATTTTGACATGATTAGGGAAACGTGTTGTTTTATCTTCTTGACGTTCAAAATTCGTCACATACGTCAACGTAAAGGCTTCCTCTGTCACGGCATAATCGCCAATAAAGGTCAGAGTAAACCCTTCATCATTTGGTGTTTTCTCAAATTCATAGTCGGTACCTTCAATTAAAAGTGTCTCTGATCCTTGGACTCTTAATTCAAGACTGTCATCAACTAATGACAAACCTTCAGGAAAGGTATCATGAACAATCAAATGATGCATCTCATACTTATTATTATTCAAGCCAATCGACCAAGCAATCGTTTTGTTCTCATAATTTGGCGTTCCTGTTTTGATAACACCTTGTTGTTCAAATGTTCCGCCACTGTTACTTTCAGAATAACCATCTGCAGCAACAGTGTTTTCTAAAGAAACGTCATTCCCATCAATTTGCTTGTCCAAGGTTGTTTCATACTCAATGATATACGTGGTTCCATCAATTTCTCCATCAAAGGTTAGAGTGAAACCTCCTGTAGTTTCTCCAGAAGTTTCTTGTTCAGTAATGGTATATCCTGAGGTAATTGGAGAACCTTTTGTGACTGTTCCATCTTCTGAATTAACCGATGCTTCATAAACACGCACAGCATCTTTATCAAAAATCATTGGTTGATTCCAAGTATCAGTGAAAACACCTTGACCCGCTCCAATTTTTTTCATGCCTGTATTGTATTCGATTTGCCAAGTCATGGTTTGTGTCGCAGGATTATAATTAGTTCGTGTTTTATTTAATAGTTTGCCATATTTAGGTGTAACAGAAGCAGAATCACTGACATCTTTACCATCATCAGATAACGTCACTTCATTTTCCCAAACACGAGGGTTCTCTGGATCATCTTCAAAATCGTTATTTTTTACATCAGTCTTATAAGTTATTCGATACGCTTGATAAGCAGCATCGCCAGACAATTCATTAAATTTGATTTCTAATTCATTGTCACTATTTTTAACAATTGTATACGCATCAGACGCTAAAGGTGTTCCTTCTGATCCAGGAAGAACTTTTCCAGTCGCTACATCCACTTTAACAGGATAAATGACAATAGAGTCAGGAACTAGGGCTAAATCAGCGGGAATATTATCAGTAATCGTCGGTGCTACTAGTTTATCCATTGAAGTATTGATATCTACATTCCAAGTAACTGACTTAGGTTGGAATTTACTATCTAATTTTCCTTCCTTAGAAAGTGCTGTTCCTCCAGAAGGTTTGAAATAAATCACGATTTTTTCTTCGTTCGATTCGCTAAAAGGATTGTCAAATTCTAGTGAGGAACCTTCTTCAATTTTCGTTACATCAATAAATGAAAAGATTTCAACTTTCCCTTCAACAATATTCTCTGTGGCTGCTCGCTCATTAAATGTAAAAGTCACTTGACCTTCAGCAGTAATCACGTATTCACCATAATCACCCAAATTTCCTTCAAAAACAATTGAACCTGGGGCAGCATTGATGTCTAATATTTTAAATAAAGCTTCAGGTAACTGGAAGTTGTAGGTATCACCAGCAATTACATCACGTAAATCGCCTTCTTCTAGTTTCCAATCAAATGCAATTTTTACACCTGCTTCACTATACGGGTCTAACGGATGATCCGCAGATGGTGGATTTCCTTGGCTGTCAGTTAGAATAAAATCTTTAAGTGTGATTTCATCATCAGACAATTCTTTTGGTTCTGTCCGTACTGGCTCATCTTCATCAGCCTGGGGACCAACTTTAGCGGCTGATTTCGTCGTTTTCTTTTCTGTCGAAGACTCAGTTGTTTCTTTGATTGATGATTCAGTTGTGGCTTCTGCAGACGTATCGCTGACTGACTCAGAAAAATCTACTTCACTGGGTGTTGTCTCATTCTCTGATTCTATTGTTGTTGATTCAGTAGTTTCTGTAGATATTGTTTCTTCTGTAGTAGTTGAATCAACCGTTTCAGTTTTTTCACTCATGCTTTCAACAGTCGATTGACTGACTTCTTGTGTTTCCTCTACAGTAGTTGCGGTTTCTTTCTCAGATTCAGGTTCAGGATCCGCTTCGGCTTCACTACTTGTTTCTTCTACAGTAGTCGTTTCGGTCGTGCTTTCTGCTACTATTATTTGTGGTATTTTTATGTTCTTTTGCTGATTGCCGTTATCTGTTGTAACAATCAACTCTTGGTTAGTAGCAGTTTTGGCAACACTAAGTTTTAACGGGACTTTTGCTGTCGTTGCTGGTTCTACAATCACTTCAATCTTTTTTTGATTGACTTTAACAATTACACCTGTTGGTAATGGTGACGTACTAGATGACAATTCAACTGATAAGTTTGCTTCAACTAAATAAGTCTGTTCTTCATCTGTTTTATTTGTCACTTCGGTTTCTAGAGAAACTGTCGCTACTTCTTGCTCATCCTTTGTTTCCACTTCTAGTTTATTCAGCAAAATCTTATTTTCGACTTGCAAACTATCTGTATCAGCAATTGCCAAAATAGGTGTCATTACACTTTGAATGAGTAGTACAACCAACATAAGCAACACGGAAACTTTTTGTACACTTTTATTCTTCATCTTCCACTTCACTCCTATATTTCTACATATCTTCTACAACCAAATATCCTTACTTAAAACAGCTCTTTACATGAAAAAAACGATTACTATTTATCAATTGTTGATACAAATAGCACCGTGCAAATAAAAACTGAAAATGATAACGAACTTGGTATTTTCACTAATTTTTAAATAGTAAATATCACTCTAAGAATAGCGAGTTCAGTTTTAAATAGAAACTTCAGTTTTCCAATAACTGTTTTTATGTTTGTGACATTATCAAACGCTACTTCCCTTGATAAAATAAATAGAAGAATGAGGAACACTGACATGGAGGTGGAAGAATATTTAGTATTCTTTTTTATTAGGATGACTAAAGAAGAAATTATGGATAAATTAAACTCAAAACTTTTCTTAAAAATTAAAATTATTGAAATTCTAAGCAACGAAGCCACCTATCTTTCTACCCAACAATTAACTGAACGATTGGGGAATATCAGTGTAAATACGGTTCGACTGACTTGTTTAGAGTTACAGCAAGATTTTGAAAAACTCTATACAGAAGAAGAAGCGAAACTCATTATTAGTACACGTCACGGCATTCAATTACTACGCAAAGATATCAATATCCAACTACTAGTTGAAGACTTTTTCATGAATGATTTAAGTTATAAAATATACCAAGCCTTACTCCTACATAAAGAAGTTTCCACGCTGGATTTTTGTGAACAGCATTTTATTTCTAAATCAACACTTGCTCGCTACTTAAAACGCTTAAATCGTATTTTAGCAAAACGTCAACTACGAATTTCACTTTCTGATAAAATGATTTTGTTAGGACCGATCAGCAAAATTCGCTCAAATTATCAATATTATTTTTTTATGGTGCATCGACGTTTGGATCGATTGACTTGGTTTCCAAATACAGACAAATACCTCAAAAAAACGAAAAAAATTCTTGCTCATTTAAACATCGAGGTTAGCCAAAATAAATTGCAAACATTAGGTTTAATGACTTTAATATTTGAACAAACTGCTAAACATTATGGTTCTGTTAGCTTAGAAGAACCCTCAATGCAATACCATTCGTTTTACCAATTCACTAAAAAACCAACCTTTTTAACAGATTGGTCTGAAGAAGATTGGCAATTTTTTACATTGAGTTTATATTCATTAAATATTGGTGCGCCTAATTCTTTTATTGAGAAAAAAGAAACACGAATCTTTAAAAAAGATATTGATATTTGGTTAACAACCTTTGAAAAATACTTGCGTCCACTGACTTCTCAAGAAAAGACGTTGTTGGCTACCAATTTAGATCAACAAATTCAGTTTCACTCAATGTTTATACTCAACAGCTTATTGTTGAGTATTCTAGGATTGCAAAATTTCGGTAGTTTTAACGACGATTTTCCTATGTACCATCAGCAATTTGAGCTATTTTGGGAAAAACTCACAAAAAAAGCAACACGCTTTAAAAATTCTGATTATCATAAATTAACTTCCTTTTTGTCTTGTACAGCGATTATTGATCCAACAATGTTTAATCCAACCGTCAAATTATTTATTCACTCAGAATCATTTTCTTTACACAAAACATTTATGGAAAAGCGCATTAATTATTTCTTGTCACAATACAATGTTCTTTTTGTTTCGGATTACCAGGATGCTCAACTAATTATTAGTACTACGACTGTTTTTGAAGTTGTAACGAATACGCCAATCATGTATGTCTATCCTTCTTTAACAAATGTTGATTTACAAAATATTGAAACTTGTGTCAATCATTTATTTCCTTCAAAAAATCCAACATAAAAAGCATTTCCTCAACTTTTCTAAGACAAAGTTAAGAAAATGCTTTTTTACTGAGTACATCCTAGGTAGATATAGGTAATTAAACACTTGCTATAATAGACTTTATAACTATTATTATTCAACTTCACTGGTGAATCACCACGGTTCAACCTAGAGATTACTAGGTAATTACTGATGATTCAAAATACGAAAAAAACCTCATATTTCTCTAAATTTAGAGAAATATGAGGTTTTTTAATTCAATTTATTTATATTCGTTCAATGCATCTTCTGCAGCCATTTGCGCTTCAATGTCTGAAATACTATAAACATTTTCACTTGCAACTGTTACTTCTTTTGGCTCCATGTTACGGTAACGAGGCATACCAGTACCAGCTGGAATGATCTTACCGATGATAACATTTTCTTTCAAGCCTAGAAGTGGATCTTTCTTACCACGGATTGCGGCATCAGTTAACACACGAGTTGTTTCTTGGAATGAAGCAGCAGATAAGAAGCTGTTTGTTTCCAATGAAGCTTTCGTAATACCTAGCAATACTGGACGAGAAGTTGCTGGTACACGACCAGAAATAATCGCTTCGTAGTTGCGATCTTTAAAGTCAGAAATATCCATCAATGTTCCTGGCAAGATATCTGTTTCGCCTGGATCCATCACGCGGACTTTACGCAACATTTGACGAACCATTACTTCGATATGTTTGTCACCGATTTCTACCCCTTGCATACGGTAAACGCGTTGTACTTCACGTAATAGATAGTTTTCTACTGAAAGCACATCGCTAACTTGTAGCAAGTGTTTTGGTTCAATTGACCCTTCAGTCAATGGTTCACCACGATTAATCATGTCGCCTTGCGCCACTTTCATACGAGCAGTGAATGGTACGACATACGTACGTGTATCTGTTTCACCTTTGATAGTTACTTCTTTTGTACGTGTTGCTGCATCTTCAGAAATATCAACGACTTCACCTGTTACTTCAGTGATAACCGCTTGCCCTTTCGGATTACGAGCTTCGAAAATTTCTTGGATACGAGGAAGACCTTGAGTGATATCGTCTCCGGCAACCCCACCGGTATGGAACGTACGCATAGTTAACTGTGTACCAGGTTCTCCGATAGATTGAGCGGCGATTGTACCAACTGCTTCTCCAACTTCAACTTCGTTACCAGTTGCTAAGTTGCGACCGTAACAATGTTTACATACACCATGTTTTGTATTACATGTGAAGACTGAACGAATGGATACTTCTTCGATACCAGCATCAATGATTTGTCTTGCGATATCTTCTGTAATTAACTCGTTTGGTCCAATCAATGACGCACCTGTTTCAGGATGGATTACCGATTTACGAGTATAACGTCCTAATAAACGTTCTTCAAGAGATTCAATAATCTCGTTGCCTTCGCGAATTGCTCGGATGTTAATTCCGCGGTCAGTCCCACAGTCATCTTCACGAATAATAACATCTTGGGCTACATCTACCAAACGACGAGTCAAGTAACCTGAATCGGCTGTCTTCAAGGCAGTATCGGTCATACCTTTACGTGCACCATGGGTAGAGATAAACATTTCCAAGACGGTTAAACCTTCACGGAAGTTTGAAATGATTGGTAATTCCATGATCTTACCACTCGGAGCGGCCATCAAACCACGCATACCCGCAAGCTGCGTAAAGTTAGAGATGTTACCACGGGCTCCAGAGTCTGACATCATGAAGATTGGGTTTTTCGCGTCTAAAGATTCCATCAGTTTTAACTGAATAGCATCTTTGGCTGCGTTCCAAACACCAATTACACGTTCATAACGTTCTTCATCTGTGATTAAACCACGACGGAATTGTTTAGTAATTGTTTCAACTTGTTTATGTGCATTTTCGATAATATCATGTTTTTCATGTAACACCATGATATCCGCGATACCAACAGTGATACCGGCATGCGTAGAATGTTTATAACCTAAGTCTTTCATACGGTCCAACATACGAGATGTTTCTGTAACACGGAAACGTTTAAAGACTTCAGCGATAATATTTCCTAAGTTTTTCTTCTTGAATGGTCCAACTAATTCTTGTTCTTTAATGAATACAGGAATATCGGTACCTGCTTCTACAAAGTACTTGTCTGGTGTTTGTACAGTCAAGTTAAAGTCTGTTGGTTCGTTCAAATAAGGGAATTCTGGTGGCATAATTGAGTTAAAGATAATCTTACCAACCGTCGTTACCATCAAGCGAGATTTTTGTTCTGCTGTAAATGGTTTGTCACCCAATGTATTTGGATTTACCGCAATACGAGAGTGTAAATGAACGTACCCGTTACGCCATGCAGTCACTGCTTCATCCATGTCACGGAAGATCATACCTTCGCCTTCACGTCCGTCTTCTTCCATTGTTAGGTAATAGTTACCCAAGACCATATCTTGAGATGGAGTAACAACTGGTTTACCGTCTTTTGGATTCAAGATGTTTTGTGCTGCAAGCATTAACATACGTGCTTCTGCTTGTGCTTCTTCATTTAATGGTACGTGAACCGCCATTTGGTCTCCATCGAAATCGGCATTGTAAGCTTCACACACAAGTGGATGCAAACGAATTGCACGACCTTCAACTAAAACTGGTTCAAAGGCTTGGATACCTAATCTATGCAAAGTAGGTGCCCGGTTCAATAGAACTGGATGTTCTTTGATAACATCTTCTAAAACATCCCAAACGTCATCTTCGCCGCGTTCAATTTTGCGTTTTGCATTTTTAATGTTTGATGCTAATTCGCGTTGAACTAATTCGCGCATAACAAATGGTTTGAATAATTCAATCGCCATTTCTTTTGGAAGTCCACATTGATACATTTTTAAGAAAGGACCTACTACGATAACCGAACGACCAGAATAGTCTACACGTTTACCTAATAAGTTTTGACGGAAACGCCCTTGTTTCCCTTTTAACATATGAGAAAGAGATTTCAATGGACGGTTACCTGGTCCTGTTACTGGACGGCCACGACGACCATTATCAATCAAAGCATCAACAGCTTCTTGCAACATACGTTTTTCATTTTGAACAATGATGTTTGGTGCATTTAAGTCTAACAAACGTTTTAGACGATTGTTACGGTTGATGACACGACGGTATAAATCGTTCAAATCAGAAGTCGCAAAACGTCCACCTTCTAATTGAACCATTGGACGCAAATCAGGTGGGATTACTGGAATAACATCCATAACCATCCAACTTGGTTTGTTTCCTGAAGCACGGAATGCTTCTAAAATATCTAAACGACGGATTGCGCGTGTACGTTTTTGTCCAGAAGCAGTTTTTAACTCTTCTTTCAATTCAGCAACTTCGCCATCTAAGTCAACAGAATCTAACAATTTCTTGATGGCGTCTGCACCCATCTCAGCTGTAAATTCTTGACCGTATTGATCGCGTTTTTCGCGGTATTCACGTTCTGTTAATAATTGTTTTTTCTCTAAGCTTGTATTTCCTGGTTCAATTACTACATAAGAAGCGAAGTAAATGATTTCTTCCAATGCGCGAGGACTCATGTCTAATACAAGACCCATACGAGATGGAATTCCTTTGAAATACCAAATGTGAGAAACTGGAGCAGCTAACTCAATATGGCCCATACGTTCACGACGAACTTTTGAGCGCGTTACTTCTACGCCACAACGGTCACAAACAATCCCTTTATAACGGATACGTTTGTATTTACCACATGCACACTCCCAGTCTTTTGTAGGACCGAAAATACGCTCGTCAAATAACCCTTCACGTTCAGGTTTTAATGTACGATAGTTAATAGTCTCAGGTTTTTTTACTTCACCGTAAGACCAGCTTCTGATTTTTTCGGGAGAAGCCAAACCTATTTGCATACTTTCGAATTTATTTACATCGATCAAAAGGGGTTCCCTCCATTTCATTTAATGGCTACAAAACAGACGAACAAATCTTGATAAAATACGCTAGAACTAGAGAATTTGCAAATTCTCTAATTCTCAGCTTATTTTTTAAAATCTTGTTTTACTGTCTAATCTAATGGAGCATCAACTGGTGAGTTTTCTTCATCAGCAGGTTTTACTTCTGCTCCGCTTTGTGCGTTTTTCTCAGCTTCACGAGCGTTTTGTTGCTCCGCAAATTTTGTTAACGCATCAACTGTGATTAAATCATCATCTTCATCATCCATGTCGCGTAATTCGATTTCTTGTTCTTCAATATCTAATACACGCATGTCTAAACCAAGTGATTGTAATTCTTTTACTAATACGCGGAATGATTCCGGTACACCTGGTTTTGGAATTGGTTCACCTTTAACGATAGCTTCGTATGTTTTCACACGACCAACAACGTCATCTGATTTGTATGTCAAGATTTCTTGTAAGGTATACGCTGCACCATAAGCTTCCAGCGCCCAAACTTCCATCTCTCCGAAACGTTGTCCACCAAATTGTGCTTTACCACCAAGAGGTTGTTGTGTAACCAATGAGTAAGGTCCAATTGAACGAGCATGAAGTTTATCATCAACCATGTGCGCAAGTTTAATCATGTACATAACTCCGACAGAGATACGTCCATCAAATGGCTCACCCGTACGTCCGTCGTATAAAACAGTTTTCGCATCGCGTGCCATGCCCGCTTCACGAACTGTTTCCCATACGTCATCATCTGATGCGCCATCAAATACTGGAGTTGCTACATGGATACCTAACTGACGTGCAGCCATTCCTAAATGTAATTCCAATACTTGTCCGATGTTCATACGAGATGGTACCCCTAAAGGATTTAACATGATATCAACTGGTGTTCCGTCTGGTAAGAATGGCATGTCTTCTTCCGGCATAATGCGAGAGACAACCCCTTTGTTACCATGACGTCCCGCCATTTTATCTCCTTCGTGAATTTTACGTTTTTGAACGATATAAACACGAACTAACATGTTCACACCTGGAGATAATTCATCGCCTGCTTCACGTGTAAAGATTTTAACATCGTGAACAATACCGCCTCCGCCGTGAGGAACACGTAGAGAAGTATCACGTACTTCACGCGCTTTCTCACCGAAGATTGCGTGTAATAGTCGTTCTTCAGCAGATAATTCAGTTACCCCTTTAGGAGTGACTTTACCTACTAATAAGTCGCCATCTTGCACTTCAGCACCGATACGGATAATACCCATTTCGTCTAAGTCTTTTAATGCGTCTTCCCCAACGTTAGGAATTTCGCGTGTAATTTCTTCAGGTCCTAATTTTGTATCACGAGCTTCTGATTCGTATTCTTCAATATGAACAGAAGTATAGACATCGTCTTTTACTAGACGACGACTCATGATAACGGCATCCTCGTAGTTGTAACCTTCCCATGTCATGAAAGCAACTAAGACGTTTTGACCCAATGCCATTTCGCCACTTTCCATAGATGGTCCGTCAGCTAAAATATCGCCTGCATCAACCTTTTCGCCTAAAGAAACTAATGGACGTTGGTTGTAGCTTGTTCCAGAGTTAGAACGACGGAATTTTGTTACTGTATATGTGTCCAATGCTCCGTTGTCACGGCGAACGCGTACTTCTGACGCATCTACGTATTCAACGACACCATCATGTTTACATAATAACGCCGCACCTGAGTCATGTGCTGATTTGTATTCCATACCAGTTCCTACCCAAGGAGCTTGAGGATTAATCAACGGCACTGCTTGACGCTGCATGTTGGCACCCATCAAGGCACGGTTGGAGTCATCGTTTTCCAAGAAAGGAATACATGCTGTCGCTACCGCAACTACTTGTTTTGGAGATACGTCCATGTAATCAACTTTATCAATTGATACTTCCAAGTTTTCACTTGTGGCACGCGCCATAACGACATCATTTTTGAATGAACCATCATCATTTAATGGGCTGTTTGCTTGGGCTACTACATAGTGGTCCTCGATATCAGCTGTTAAATAATCAATGTGTTCGGTTACTTTACTTGTTTCGCGATCAACACGACGGTAAGGTGTTTCAATAAATCCGTATTTATTTACTTTCGCATAAGAAGCCAAGCTGTTAATCAAACCGATATTAGGTCCCTCAGGCGTTTCAATCGGACACATACGACCATAGTGAGAATAGTGAACGTCTCGAACTTCATATCCGGCACGGTCACGAGTCAAACCACCAGGCCCTAAGGCTGATAGACGACGTTTATGCGTTAACTCACCTAATGGATTTGTTTGGTCCATGAACTGTGATAACTGAGAAGAACCAAAGAATTCTTTGATACTTGCAACGACTGGACGGATATTAATTAATTGTTGTGGTGTTAATGTTTCGGTATCTTGAATAGACATACGTTCACGTACAACACGTTCCATACGTGCTAAACCGATACGAAATTGGTTTTGTAATAACTCACCAACAGAACGGATACGACGGTTACCTAAGTGGTCGATATCATCAACATTGCCGATACCTTCCATTAAGTTAAAGAAATAACTCATTGAAGCAATGATATCTGCTGGACGAACCGTACGTACTTCTGTATCAGGATAGGCATTACCAATCACATTTACTTCACGTTCTGGATCTTTTGGAGCAAATACTTTAATAACTTGAACGGTCATTGGGTCTGTTACAACACCGTCTTCTGATGGATAATAAGTCACAGAATTTAATCCATTATCTAGGTAAGCACCTAATGTATTATCCATTACTTGATGTGTTAATACTGTACCTTTTTCAACAATGATTTCACCTGTTTCAGGATCAACCAATGTTTCAGCTAATGTTTGATTTAATAAACGAGTTTTTAAATCTAATTTTTTGTTTACTTTGTAACGACCAACTGCTGCTAAATCGTAGCGGCGTGGATCAAAGAAACGAGCATTTAATAAGTTACGAGAACTATCTGCTGTTTTTGGCTCGCCTGGGCGAAGACGCTCATAAATATCTTTTAAGCCTTCTTCTGTACGAGAATCACTTGCGTTTTTGTGCAAGTCTTTTTCAATTGTGTTACGTAATGAATCACTGTCACCAAAAATTTCAAAAATAGTATCGTCAGAACCAAATCCTAAAGCACGAACCAATACTGTCAATGGAATTTTACGGGTACGGTCAATACGTACGTAAGAAATATCTTTGGCATCTGTTTCCATTTCTAACCATGCGCCACGGTTAGGAATAACAGTTGAACCAAAACCTTCTTTTCCGTTTTTGTCTACTTTTCCGTGGAAATAGACACCAGGTGAACGTACTAATTGTGAAACAATAACACGTTCTGCTCCATTGATAATGAATGTTCCTTGTTCTGTCATTAATGGGAAATCGCCAAAGAATACTTCTTGCGCTTTGATTTCGCCAGTTTCGCGGTTTGTCAAACGCAATGTCACGTGTAATGGTGCAGAATAGTTTGCATCATGTGCGCGTGCTTCTTCTACCGTATACTTCGGTGTTTTCAACTCATAATCTACAAATTCCAAGGACAGGTTTCCATTAAAGTCATCGATTGGCAAGATGTCTTCAAACATTTCTCTTAGTCCTTCATCTAAGAACCATTGGTAAGAATCTGTTTGAATTTCAATCAAATTCGGTAATTCCAATACTTCACTGATACGTGCGAAACTTCTACGTTCGCGGTGCTTTCCGTATTTTACTACGTGTCCAGCCAAGTTCTTCACCCCTCTAAAAAGTCTTTCAAAATACCTATCCAATAATTACATTTATGTTACAAATATTAAAAATGTGTAACATCGAACATTTTTTGCGGCTTTTAAGCAAAAAAAAACCAAAAATAGATCTGCTTCTTTTTTTGAAGTTCTATTTTTGTTTCCCTATTACCAAGCCGAAACGGACAATATTTCGTTCCTGCTCATTTCTTTTCAGATAGTTTTTGCAACTACTTATTATACACACTCTGCAAATTCTCGTCAAGGTCTAGCACTTGAAATTTACATTCAGTTTTCAAAATTGACTTTCGGAAAAAAATCACTGTATAGTTACTTAGGAATTATAATAGTAGGAAGTGAATTATGGAAAACAAAACAATCACGTTACACACACGCAATAAACTAATCAATTTAAACTCACAAGTACTTAAATATCGTTTATTAATCGCCTATAGTCTGTTGTTAATTTTAATTGGTATTTGCAGCGAAACTCCTCAAGATTTATGGACTGGTACCGTCCGTATTTTTACGTCACCCAGTAACTTATTAACGGATTATTTTGCAGTAGGAAACTTTGGGAGTGCTTTTTTTAATAGTGGCATTTTAACGTTCGCGAGCGTGCTTTTAGTAAGATCCCGCGGAGTAACCGTGAGCGGTCCTTTAATCGCCGCCTTTTTTACTGTTTCGGGATTTTCTTTTTTCGGTAAAAATTTATATAATTCGTTGCCGATTATTATCGGCGTCTATTTATATGCTAAAACGGTCCGCAAACCGTATTCACAATTTTTATTGGTTGCATTATTTGGCAGTTCTTCTTCTCCAGTTATTAGTTATTTAACATTTGGTACCGGATTACCACTGCCTTTTGGTATTTTATTAGGTTATACTGTGGGAATTTTAGTCGGTTTCTTACTACCGCCGTTAGCTTCGCAGTTTTTACAGTTCCACCAAGGTTTCTCTTTATATAATGTCGGATTTACTTCCGGAATTGTCGCCATGTTTGTGACGAGCGCTTTTCGTTTATTCGGTGGGGATATTGCTATTCCAAATTTATTATCCACGGAATATCACGGCAAATCCGCTATCTTTTTGTTTCTCTTATTCACGTTACTTTTTGTTTTAGGTTATTTATTAAATCATCGTTCCTTTAAAGGAATGCGTGCTATTTTTGCTTCGTCCGGAAAATTAGTTACTGACTTTGTCGTGATTGCAGAGATTGGTGCTACACTAATCAATATGGCATTAATGGGTTTTTTAATGCTTGCTTTTATTTTTGTTATGGGCGGCGAGCTTTCTGGTCCTTTAATTGGAGGAATTTTAACCGCAGTTGGTTTTAGCGCCTTTGGGAATCATTGGCGTAATAGTCTTCCAATTTTAATTGGGGTTGTCTTAGCTTCCCAATTGTCGCCAGAGTTTTCACGTGAAACATTTGCGGTGTTATTGACTGCCATTTTCGGAACAAGTTTAGCGCCAATCAGTGGGTATTATGGCGCTATCTACGGTATTCTAGCAGGCTTTTTCCATATGACTCTTGTTTCAAATGTCGCCTATTTACACGGTGGTCTAAATTTATATAATAATGGATTTTCTTGTGGTTTTGTTGCCGCTTTTATGGTACCGTTGTTGGATACAATAACCCAAGTAAAGAGAGGAAAAAAACATGCTGGAAAAAGAAAAATCTAGACGAATCGTTGATGAATTATTAATGTATTTCTTTTCTCATGATATTAAACAATTATCGATTGAATTGGATTTTCCAAAAGAAGGATTTCATGCAAAAATTCAAGGTCACTGCGAGGAACTTCCTGAAGATATTTATGACTTTTTAGAAATGCTCAATACTCCTCGTGATTTAAATTTAGAAAATTATTATGATGAGCTTTTAGGCGGTTCACAATCCCATCATGAAGAGGAAGATTATTACTTGCTGGGTTCTATGATTGATAAAGCAGATATTATCTATACAGATCATTTACTAACCATTCAAATTTTCCGCAAACATTTTAATAGCTAATATTAGGAGAGGAGAGGCTTCTTGATGAATACAAAACAAAAAGTGCTGGCACTATTACGCAAAAATGGTGCTGTATTTTCAGGTGAAAAATTAGCGCAAGAAATTGGTGTTTCACGAACAGCCATTTGGAAAGCCGTGCGAGAATTGGAAAAAATGGGCTACCAAATTGAACGTCATGCGAACGGTTATCAATATTTACCTTCTGATGTTTTAGAGGCAGATAGTATCGCAACCAACGATTTACGAGCAGAAAATATTGTCTTGATGGACGCTACGGAATCCACGATGAAAGATGCGAAGTTAGGGGCAATGAATCAACAGACTACCCCAGCTTTATTCCTTGCTGAAACACAGACTGGTGGACATGGTCGTTTTGGTCGTCCATTCTTTTGTCCACGTGGGCAAATCTATATGAGTTTGTTATTAAATCCCAACCAATCATTTGAAGAATTACCTCAGTATACGTTATTGGCGGCGGTTGCTGTTTCGTTAGCAATTGATGAGGTCACTGGTCGCAAAACCGATATTAAATGGGTCAACGACATTTATCTGGATGGCAAAAAAATATGTGGCATTTTATCAGAAGCAACCAGCGACTTTGAGACTGGACGTATTTCTCACGTCGTTTTAGGAATGGGCATTAATTTCTCTATACCTCCAGAAACATTCCCAGATGGTTTAGAAAAAAAAGCCAGCTCTCTCTTTCCAGACGGCACTGCAGTCGTTTCTAGAAATCAATTAATCAAATTAATTTGGCAAAATTTCTTTGAATTACTTGAAGGATTGCCTGACAATAGTTATCTCAAAGTGTATCGTGAAAAATCCTTTGTTTTAAATAAAACAGTAACCTTTGTCCAACAAGGAACCACATACAGCGGCGTCGCTAAAGCGATCTCTGATACAGGTGAATTATTGGTGTTGACTTCAGAAGGCATGAAAGTTCTATCCTCTGGTGAGATTAGTCTCCAATCGATCAATTAATATAATAAAAAACTCGAACGAATTCACTAATAGTAAAATTCGTTCGAGTTTTTTCATGCAGAAATTTATTAGTCCCATGTTTCTAGCGTTTGCGCCATTTCCCAAAAAGCATATTCCATCTGACTGCTAATGACAAACGCAGCTAACATTTGCTCTTGCTCGTCTGATGAGCTTTCGTTATATAGTTGGTCCAATAAGTTACGTTCTACTTGAATCGCTTCTTTAGATTCTTCGCCTGCATACGTTTCAATCCAACGTTGATACAAAGCATGTGGCGATCCTTTTTCAATTAAACGTGTCCCGATTTCTTGATACAACCACGCACATGGCAGCATGCCTGCTACAGCAACATTGGGGGTACCTTCAATTAATTGACGATACATATGGGAAACGTAATGATACGCAGTTGGTGCAATCGCTGTATTCTGAATTTCGTCTTCCGTAATTCCTAATTCTTCAAAAAAATTTTTACGAATGGCCACTTCACCTAACGCTAAATGTTCCGCATTTGTTGCCATTAATGCTTTGATTTCTGATCTATCTGATTGTTCTCCAATCAATTGATACAATTTGCCGAAATGCTCTAAATAATACCGATCTTGAATCAAATAATAACGAAAAATTTCTGGTGCTAACGTTCCTTCATGTAATTGTTGAATAAATGGATGCTGAAAGCTACCTTCCCAATAACGATTGGCTTTTTCTCTTGCTAATGCTGTAAACATCTTGTATTCCTCCTAAAATTTTATAAAAACAACAATATATTCCCAATAAAAAACAAACCACTTAACCACAAGGCACCATTTAATGAAGAAATATAGTGCTGTTGATGTGTTCGAACGCCGGTTTCATCATAGCCATGCGAATACATTGCTTCGGTATAATGGTCCCGCCAAGCAAAAGCTAGAAAAATTGTTTTGATATAAAACATGGGTGACCAAAAATAAAGTCTTTTCCCCTTGAGTAAACTTGCTTCTTGAATGGCACGCACTTCATTTTTAATCGCAGGCAACGAATGCACGACGACTAATAAACCATAAATAAAGTTCGGTGCGACACCTTTTTGTTCTAAAACCAACAATAATTCTTCTAAATCTACACCGACAGCAAAGGATAAGCCCAATGCTGCAAACGCATAAGTTCGTGTCAGCAACAAAATCGCGTCTTCACTCCCACTCCCATTTAACATGACGGACCAATAAGTAGAAAATGCTGGAATCAAAGGAAGCAACACCAAGAGAATGACACTCGCCCACTTCCTCTGAAACAAGAAAAACAACACAGCTAAGCCTATCAGAAAAATATTCAAGGAAACGCTCCTCGTAAATGAAATCTCAAGAGTTAAAATGAGAATAAAGAGACTCATGTTTAAGGCATTGGTTTTTTTCATGAACGTTCACCTACTTGTAACGCTTGCTTTTCCAACACAATGTGATGGTGACTAATACCAGCTAATGGCGCTAAACGATGTGTCACAATTAAGAAATCCTGTTGGTTCGATTGTTCTTGAATCCATTCTACAAAATACCTACACGCTTTTTGATCTAAACCAGCAAAGGGTTCATCTAACAAAAGAAACTCTAAATCCAGACTGAGCATACTAATTAATTGCACAATTTTCTTTTGCCCTTCACTTAAATGAAACAAGCTTTGCGTACCATCAATCTTAAAATAAGCTAATGCTTCTTGTTGTTTTGCACGGATTTCTGGGTTTTGGTTCTTACTAAACAACAATTCTTCTTGAACGGTTAACGTTACAAATTGTTTAGCAGCATCTTGGACAACTAATGACATGGTTTGATAAAGTTGGCGTTTTTTTCTTAACTTTTTGCCATTCAAAAACATTTTACCTCGGTATTTTTCTAGTTGAGACATGGCTTTTAACAAGGAAGTTTTACCAGCCCCATTTGCTCCTGTTAATGTGGTAATCCCTTTGTTTAATTGCCAACTTGTCTCAAGCAACAATTGCTTATTTCGTTGGATTTGTACCTTTTGTAAATCGAAAAATGGCGGTCGCTTATCTTTTGATGGATGCAAATAAAAACAAGTGGTTGCATCTAGTTTATCAAGTGAACATGTATGCAGTTTTCCCTTGGTCAATTCCACGACTTGATCGACCACCTCTTGATACCCTAACCAGTCATGATCGCTTAAAATGATGGTTTTCCCTTGATTGCGTAGTTGTTTTAGCTTTTGAATCAAACGCAAGCGTGATTCAGAGTCGATACTAGCAAAAGGTTCATCTAAGATTAAAATTGGTGCATCAATGGCTAAAATAACGGTCAAAGCTGCTCGTTGTCTCTCGCCACCAGATAACTGATTGATTTCCCTATCAGCCAAATGTGAGGTCTCACCTAGTGCTAACGCGTGGTTCATTCGGCGATTTATTTCAGAAACGGCCAGACCTAAATTTTCTAACGCAAAAATAATTTCTTTACGTAGTGTTCGCATAGTAAATTGTTGACTAGGATTTTGAAAGACCATCCCCACTGTTTGCGCTTTTTCTTTCATCGAAGCAGTTGCTAAATTTTTACCATCTAATAAAATTTTGCCCGTATAAGAAAGTTGAGCAAAACCCGCAATGAGCCGAAATAAGGTTGATTTACCGCTCCCACTATCTCCTGTCACCAAAATAAATTGCTGTTTTGGAAAAACAAACGACAAACGATTCAAAATGATGTGCTTTTGTTGCTGAAAAGTGACGTCTTTTAATTCAATCATGAAACAGATACCCTAGCGTCTTGAATTTTTTGATAGATTTTCATAATTTGTGTAACTAGAATGACACCGAAAAAGACGACCGAAATAAAGCGAACGGCAAATAGTGCTGCTACCATGCCTAAACCGTATGTGCCATAACCAAACTTGAAGAATTCATAGATAAAGCTTAAGACAGTGGTACCAATCGCTCCATAAAATAAAGCAACTTTATCGTAACGTTGATATTTTGTCACCATGAACCCTAATTCCGTACCAAAACCTTGAATCAAACCAGATAATAAAACACCTGGGCCAAAATACGAACCGTACAGCATTTCAGCTAACGCCGCTAATAGCTCTCCTAAAGTAGCACTGCCTTTTCTTGGCACTAACATTCCTGCCACCGGTGCCGCCATTGTCCATAAGCCAAATAGAATTTCATTGGCAAACGGGCTGAGTCCTAGCGGTGTGAGCGCAGCATTTAACAGCGAATACAAGACGCCTGCCCCCATAAATACCCCACCAAATAAAAACGCTAAAAATGCGAGTAAAACCACTTGTTGCAATGACCATTTTTGCATAAAAAAACTCCTTTCATTCCAAAAATAGAAGCAAAAGGAGTTCTGTCTGTAGACAGATTATGGCAAATAAAAACCTGACTAAATAAACTTAGTCAGGCACTCATCACAATAATAAACACATTTCCCTGCGCCAGTATTAACTGTTTCAGGTTCAATGGGTATAATCTCAGCTTGACAGCACCCCAAATGTTTCTATATTTAATTTTTTAAAAGTATAACATACCTTTATTTAGACGTCCACTTTAAAAAAGTAAACTCAATAATAATGCTAATACGTAGCTTGCATTAAACAATACCATATTTTGAATCGCATAGCCAAAGCTTTTAGGTTGTGGCAAGGTTTCTTGGAACGCTATCAAATTACGGCGCACTTTTGGTAAACTCACAAAAACGATTAAAATCGGCCAACGGAATACCCAGAATAAAAAGCCTACTAAAATTGTAGCATAACAAGCATACATCATGATTTGAAATAACTGTACGCCCTTTTCACGACCAATGTAATAAACCAATGTATAGCGGTCATTCTCGATGTCTGTTTCTAAATCGCGTAAGTTATTCGCCAACATAATATTGGCAATCGTAAATACTAAAGGTAAGGATGCCACAAAAATTGCTAAAATCCCCCAAAATTGACCACTTAATGAAAAACTATTATTTTTAAAACTAATATCTAGATAAAAGACACGTTGATTGACGGTATTCAAATAAACTGTCATCGCAAATAAACCTAAGCCCATTGTTAGGCCACTCGCAAGTTCACCTAATGGCATACGTGAAACAGGAATCGGACCAAATGTATAGAAAATTCCAACTAGGCAAACCATCCCGCCCATGATTAAAAAGAGCCAGCCAGTCATCATGCTTAATAATAGCCCAATAATCGCTGAAATTCCTAACATAATTAAAATCATTTTACGAACCAACGCAGGTGAGATTCGTTCACGACCAATCACATTTTGCTCATATTTATAAGTATCTGAATGTGCCTTTTTAAAGTCCATATAATTGTTAATCGCTGTAGTAGTCATATCAAAAGTTAACATTCCGATGAAAAACAACACCGTATAAAACCCATGAAATTCGTTAAAATGTGCTAATGAATACAGCACGCCGATAAGAAATGGGAAAAGACTCGCAACTTTTGTACGGATCTCAACAACTTCTAAAAAATTCTTCAGTGACATTTTTTCCTCCTAGATTGCTATTTAAGTTCGCTGCGGTCACCCATCGTATAGCCAGAATCTTTATCTAACTTAAAAGTGTCCTTAATGTCATCAGTCACGTATACTCTGCCTTCTTTGGTTACAAAAATAGCATCCGTGCCTTTTGGTGTATTTTGTTCAATATATTCCAGTCCTGCTTTAACGCCTTTGTCAAAAATAACTGTCGTCAATCCATCGCCATCAATAGATTTTTCTGTGATAACAGTTGCACTGGCAATATCATTATCATAGGGGTAGCCCGTCTTGGAATTAAAAATATGATGGTATTTTTCGCCATCTACTTCTAAATAGCGTTCATAAATCCCCGAAGTAACAACCGTTTTATTGCTTTCTTTGATTGATCCTAAAATTGTTCCACGTGCGTTATTAGGATCTTGAATACCAACATTCCAATCCTCATTTTCTCCACGCCAACTGTGACCAACCACTAAAATATTTCCACCTAAATCGACAATTGCAGATGTCACGCCATTTTCTTTTAAGACGTTGGCTGCTTCATCAGCAATGTATCCTTTGGCAATAGCACCTAAATCGATAATCATACCTTTTTCTTCTAAATACACAGATTTATCGGCATCATTAAAAGTAACCTTATGATAATCAATATGTTTTAATGCTTCGTCAATTTCTGATTGCTCAGGTTTTCGGGCATCATCAAAGCCAATTCTCCATAATTGTGTAATCGCTCCAATGGCCATATTGTAGCCACCATTTGATTCCACACTATATTCATACGCATGTTTTAACAAGTCGTAAATATCATCTGACACAGTGACAGGGGCAATTCCTGCTTGCTCATTGATTGCATCGATTTCTGAACCAGCTTGATTAATGGTAATCTTATCTCCTAATTCTGCGATACGCTCAAATGCAGGTGCTAACGCCTCTTCTTTTCCTTCATCGTAAACACGAATGCGGACATATGTCCCTAACAAAAATTCTTCTTTCGCATAAGGTTTTTCACGTAAGCCTTTTGCAACGGAAACAGAAGATTCGGTGGTGGCATTTTCTTTGGTGGTGTTCCTACAAGCAGCAACACTTACAACTGTAAGGAGTGCTACTAAGAGTAGACCTAACTTTTTCTTCATGTCGTTCCTCTTTCTATTTATTGTCTTGTTTATCATAGCTTTTTTTTGCCTAATTGAAAAGTTTTTTTCGCAAAAGAAAAGGCTGGAACAAAAATTCCCAGCCTCTTTCCTAAAATATAGATTGTTTCTTTATTGTTCTACAAAGTTATCCACTTCAATTGTTGCTGTGTCGCCTTTTTCTGCCGCGTTGATTAATTGCTCTGCATAAAGAACAAATGTGTGATGACTATGTGTTGCACCAGATACTACTTCAACATCTCCTGGTGTACCATCTTCATTAGCCATTTGTGCAACTAAAGCTTCGTTGAATTTAGGAATAAATTCTTCTGGTGATACACCAGCTTTTGATTTCATCATTTCATTGTATTCTTTGTTTTCAACTTTTGATTCGCCAGCTTCGTTCACGTTATCGTATTTAGATTCAACAATTTTACCGTCTTTTACGTCAATTGAGAATACAACACGATAGTCATTGCTGTAATTTTTTTCTTCTAATGTGTACGTGCCATCTTTTAGTTCTGCACCATTGTCAATTTCAATTGTTGCTGTATCGCCAGCTTGAGCGGCTTGAACTAATTGTTGTGCATAGTTTTGGAATGAATGAGAGCTATGTGTTGCTCCAGTCACTACGTCTACGCCATCAGCGCTTTGAGCTGCTAAGAATTCTTCATTTAATTTAGGAATATACTCTTCTGGTGACATGCCAGCTTTGTCTTGCATATTTTTGTTGTAATCAGCGTCTTCAACTTTTGATTTGCCTTCTTCGTTTACATTGTCATAGTTAGATTCAACAATTTTGCCATCTTTTACTTCCATAGAGAAAACAACACGGTATCCATTGTTATAGTTCTTTTCTTCTAAGTTATACGTACCATCTTGTAAAACAACTCCAGGTTCTGCTGCACTTGATTCTGTCGCTGTTGAAGAAGTTGTTGTTGATGATTCTACTACTTCTGAAGAAGCGGCTGAACTACTTGCGCCACTTTCGCCATTGTTATCTGGTGAACATGCTCCTAACACCAATGCTGAGAAAGCAAATACTGTCATCCCTACCATAAATTTTCTTGTTTTCATCTTGTTCCCACCTTTTTCTTTCTAAAAAAATTATTCACAAAGAAGTTTGTGATTCATCTAACATTTTAAAGGTTTTTTGAAATAAGTCAACTATATTGTCAAAAAAAGAAATAAAAAGTATTGATTTTTTTAACTTTCACAGGCTTCTTGGTTTTTTAATTTTTTTTGTGAAATTTTTAAAAAAGTTTAGACAAACGAGTAATTTCTCGTTATAATGTAATAGATTGTGTAATTATTACCATTATATTTTTACTATTAAAGGAGAGATTTTCAATGACAAAGAAAAATATTGTCGTTGTCGGTGCTGGATACTCTGGTGTATCTGCAACTAAGTTTTTAGCTAAAAAGCTTAAAAAAGATAGCGATGTCACTATCACGTTAATCGACCGCCACTCTTATCATACGATGATGACTGAGCTCCACGAAGTTGCTGGAGGACGTGTAGAACCAGATGCCATTCAATACGACTTACAACGCTTATTTGCCCGTAAGAAAAATGTACAATTGGTCACAGATACGGTGACATCAATTGACAAAGAGAACAAAGTCGTAACAACAAAATTAGGTTCATACCCATTTGACTATTTGGTTTTAGGAATGGGTGGCGAGCCAAATGACTTTGGTACTCCTGGCGTTAAAGAAAATGGCTTTACATTATGGTCATTTGAAGATGCCGTTCGCATTCGTGAACACATTTTATCAACTGTTGCCAAAGCTGCCTTAGAACCTGATGTAGCCGTTCGTAAAGCTATGCTAACATTCGTTGTCTGCGGTTCTGGGTTTACTGGAATTGAAATGATTGGTGAATTAATCGACTGGAAAGATCGTCTAGCGAAAGATTACAAATTAGATCCAAGCGAAATTACTTTAAAAGTTGTTGAAGCAATGCCAACCATTTTAAATATGTTAGGTCGTAATGACGCTGCTAAAGCAGAACGTTACTTAAAAGCCAAAAATGTTGAGTTAGTTTTAAACGCACCAATCGTTGAAGTTGCACCAGACTACATTAAATTAAAAGATGGTTCAACTATTCCAACACATACGTTAATTTGGACAGCTGGGGTTAAAGCAACTTCTGATGCAGCAGACTTTGGGTTGGAAAAAGCTCGTGGAAATCGTCTAGTTGCTAATGAATACATGGAAGCAAAAGGTTACGAAGATAAAAATATCTACGTTATCGGTGACTTAGTATTCTACGAAGAATTTCCAAATACACCAACACCACAAATCGTTCAAGCAGCCGAACAAACTGGTCACACAGCTGCAAGCAATATTGTTGCAGCAATTAAAGGTGGCGAAAAACATAAGTTTAAAGGCAACTATCAAGGATTTATGGTTTCTGTCGGTGCTAAATGGGGCGTGGCAAACTTATTCAATAAAATTCATTTAAGTGGTTTCTTAGCTATTATCATGAAACATATCGTAAACTTGAAATATTTCTTTGATATTCGTTCTGGTTACTATATGTTCCAATATATGATGCATGAATTCTTCCATATTAAAGATGACCGCAACGTAGCACGTGGACATACTTCTCGTTACGGAAACGTCTTATGGAGTGTACCACTACGTATTTTCTACGGTTTAGTTTGGTTACTAGAAGCCTTCAAGAAAATTGTGGGTGAAGGTGAATGGCTCAAACCAAGTACCTGGTTTGGCGAAGGTTCATGGTTCCAAGGTGACAGTGTCTTCCCTTGGACATGGGATTATCAAGCAGCAACGGATGCTGCAAGTTCAGCAAGTGCTGATGTTGCCAGTGCTGCAAGTGGTGCAACCGATGCGGGTGCTGGTGCAGTAGAAACAGTCGCTCACTTTGGTTTAAGTTATGGTTATGGCGAACAACCAATGGCCGTACTTGAAAAAGCTCCTGATTGGTTTGTTAGCGTGATGAAAGTCGTAATGCCAAATATGGAAGTTGCGATGTTCTTCCAAAAAATGATGGTCTTTATTGAAATTGGAATTGCACTTGCCATTATTGCAGGTCTTTTCACTTGGTTATTTAGTGCCACAACAATTGTTTTAGTTGCAACATTCTGTCTATCAGGAATGTTCTTCTGGGTAAATATCTGGTTTATTCCAGTTGCCTTTGCTTTAATGAATGGTTCTGGTCGTGCAGTCGGATTAGACCGTTGGGTAATTCCATGGTTACAACGTACACTGGGTAATTGGTGGTACGGAAAACCGAAATCTATGTATGGTCAAAAATAAAAAATAAAGATAATGGCTGGGACAGAGATTTCATCACGTTCCAGCCATTTTCAAAATGTTTATACAGAATTTTTAGTTTATGCTAGAATAAAAAAGAAGTCATCAAAAGGAGGACCCTCTCGTGAACATGAAAGAATTTATCAAAAATAGCCGATTAAAACCATGGGATGGTGTCATCGTTTTGGTCTTGATTGTGAGTTCTTTTTTACCCATTATCCTTTTCTCTATGCAACAAACAGCCGAATCGGCAGTTGTCGAAAAACGGGCGATTTTACGTGTTGATGGAGAAGAAATTAAAACCTTTGATTTAATTGAAGGGCAAGAAACATTTACTTACTTATACGAAGATGACGATGGCGATTCAAATTTAATTGAAATTCAAGGCGATCGCATCCGCATTAAAGAAGCCGATTGTGGCGATCAAATTTGTGTCCGCCGTGGTTGGGCATCAAAAAATGGCGAGACCATCGTGTGCCTCCCGCATAAACTTGTAATTGAAATTCAAACAGCAGATGGGAGTGACATGGACGATTTAATTTATTAGTCGTCGTTAATTATGAGCCGATTACGAAGAATTATTTTTATTGCGTTACTAGTTGCTCAAGGAGTCATTATTGGCCTGATTGAAAATATGATTCCCTATCCTTTTGCTTTTGCACCGGGAGCCAAATTAGGTTTAGCCAATTTAATTACAATTATTGCTTTGTTTACAATGCCTAAACGAGAAAGTTTTATGTTGCTTTGGATGCGATTGATTTTGACCACTTTACTTGGGGGAACTATCTCAACTTTCTTGTATAGTATGAGCGGAGCATTATTAAGTTATGGTGGGATGCTCCTCGTCAAACAGCTTGGGCCAAAACGCGTCAGTATCATTGGTATCAGTGCAACTGGGGGATTTATGCATAATGTTGGACAATTGGTCACTGCTTCATGGATTGCCCAATCATGGACGGTTATGCTTTATCTGCCAATCCTTTCGTTTTTAGGCATTTTATCGGGTATTGCGATTGGTATCTCTGCAAACTATCTATTACAACGTGTTGACACCTTGCGCCGCTTTCAAACTGAATATGAAGAACAGACACACGTCTCATGGAAAACGTAACAAAGGAGATTTTTATGAAAATTCATCCAATGTGGCAGGCGTATCCACGCTTACAACCAGAGTTAACTCAAACCTTGGCATTAATGGAAAACGCCATCCAATTAAAAAACAAACCTGTGCAGCAGGCCATTTTAGAAATGATACAAGCAGGTGGAAAACTTTTGCGTCCAGCCTATCAGCTCCTTTTTTCCCAATTTGGTCCTGAGCAAGACCGGCAAAAAGCGGTCGCTCTTGCAGCTGCAATTGAAATGCTCCACACAGCAACTTTGATTCATGATGATATTGTTGATGAAGCTGATGTTCGTCGGAATTTGCCGACCGTACGTGCCAAATTTGATAATACAACTGCTGTTTACGCAGGGGATTATCTTTTTGTCAGCTGTTTTAAATTAATGGCCGATTATGCCGGCTCAATGAAAAGCTTACAACTAAATTCGCGCAGTATGGAGAAAATTCTGTCTGGTGAATTAGGTCAAATGGACAATCATTACAATGTAGATATGACGGTAGATGCGTATCTCGAAAATATTTCCGGTAAAACTGCCGAACTCTTTGCTTTGAGTTGTTTTATCGGAGCTTTGGAAAGTGGTACAACAACTCATTTTGCCAAAAAGGCTAGTGAGATTGGGCAACAAATCGGGATGGCTTTTCAAATGATTGATGATATTTTAGATTATAGCCAATCAGCTACTACCATTGGCAAACCCGTACTAGAAGATGTACGCCAAGGCATTTATTCCTTACCTTTATTGTATGCGTTACAAGAAAATCGTGCGGCTCTTGTTCCTTTATTAGAAAAAAAAGAAGCCATGACTCATGAAGACGCACAATACGTTCATCAACTGGTGCATGACTTAGGTGGCGTAACCAAAGCACAAGCGTTAGCTGCAGATTATACCAAACAAGCCATTAAAGGCATTAACAAATTACCAAACAATTCTTTGCAAACCAAAGAAACCTTATTGTCAATTACTGAAAGTATTTTGACGAGACAAAACTAAAAATAGCAGGTAAACTCATCCGTCGATGAGTTTACCTGCTATTTTAGTGCCCTACCAATTTTTTTCATAGGGATAATATCTATTTATCGTAAGAATCGAAAAAGGATAAAATGGTTTGCCTTGTTCTTTTAGTTTTTCTTCTAAGTAATCACGCAATTTCCAAACATTTGTCGGATTATAATGTGGCACTACTTCTAAGGCATTTTTTAAATCTAAGGGACTAAAATTCAATGCTTTTTGAATGTCGATTGGTGACATATTGAGTTGCTCATAGTTTTTAGCCATTTCAGTTCTAGTTTGGGTTAATTCGCTTTTAGTTAAACTCATGCTTACTTTCCTCTTTTCATATTTTCCAAAGCGATTGGCATGCAGCCTCTTCACTTTTAGAGACTTGTTCCTAATAGTTGATAGTCGTTTGATAAGGTTGTTGCTTAAGTGAAAAAGTTAGTCGAATTCCTCGGTTAACTTACATAAACGGATTATAAAAACGACCTCCGTTGACATGAAACAACGCCAATGTTATCAAAAACAAACTTAACGCTAAGACGATAACTAGATAATCACTCACTTTAAAAGGTTCTTCTACATACCACGTGCGTTTTTTCTTTTGACCAAAACGACGCAATTCCATAGCAGTACTAATGGTTTCAATTCGATCTAAACTTGAAAAAATTAAAGGTAATACAATTTGAGAGATGCCTGTTATTCGTTGCGAAAATTTTCCTTTTTTTGACATCTCTAAGCCACGAGCTTGTTGCGCTTGGGATATACTAAAGAAATCTTCTTGAATATCAGGAATATAACGTAATGCCAGCGCTACAGCATAACTAATTTTATAGCTAATACCTAATTTATTTAAACTGGACGCAAAACTACTAGGATTGGTGGTTAACAAAAATGTTAATGCTAATGGAATCGTGCTAAAATACTTCAGTGCGACATTACCTAGGTAAAATAATTCTTCTTGTGTAAAGGTAAAACGTCCCCAGCCTATCCATAATACATGCCGTGTACCATACAAAGAAACGCCATATTCTGGTTCAAATAAATAGATTGCCAAAATATTTAACAACGAAAAAAATAAAATAAATTTCATGACAAAGGAAATTTGATGCCACTGGATATTGCCTAATTTAAACAATCCTAATGAAGCTACACCTACAAACACTAAAAAGCGCGTATCGTATGTTGTCATTGTAGCGATAGTTACTATCAATAGAAAAAGCATCTTCGCTGTAGCATTTAAGCGATGCAAAACTGTCTTACCTGAATGATAACCTAATGTTTGTTGATTCATCGCTTGCGTACCTCCCGATCGTATTGAATAAACTTACGTGTAAACGCAATTGGATCCGCTAGACCAAGCTGCTTTGCAAATGTAAATAGGCTGGTTTCTTTTAAAGATGCCTCTTGCACTAATTCTTGATTTGTTAGCAGCTGAATCGGTGTCGTATCTGCTAAAATATCCCCATCTTTAATCACTAACACACGATCGCTATACTCAAGCATTACGTGCATGTCATGTGTAATCATGACAATTGTTTTACCTAGGTGATTAAGCTCCTCAATAAATGCCATCATTTCTGAATAATTGCGAAAATCTTGTCCAGCAGTTGGCTCATCTAACACCAACATTTCCGGTTCTAAAACTAAAATAGCAGCAATGGTTACACGTTTTTTCTGACCATAACTTAAAGCTGCGATTGGCCAATTACGAAATGGATATAAACCACAAACGTTTAACACGTGAAAAACACGCTGCTCAATTTCCTTTTCATCAACATGCCTCAATCGTAATCCTAACGCAACTTCATCAAAAATCATTTTTTGTGAAATCATCTGATTAGGATTTTGCATAACATATCCAATTTTATCCGCGCGTTCTTTAATCGAGTCATTACCGATGTCTTGACCTTGCCATTCCATAGTGCCTTTTGGACGTACAAAACCGCATAAAGCCTTGAATAAAGTCGATTTCCCTGCGCCATTTTTCCCAACAAAACTTAGACGTTCTCCTTGGTAAAAACGCGTAGTTAATTGTTTTAAAACATTTGCATCTTGAGGACGATAACGATAGTTCAGGTTTTTTACCTCAAGCAAAACAGCTGTTTCATCCGATGTCTCTAAATCAAATAAATTACTTTGCCAGTCTGCCATTTTTTCTGCTAATTGTGCACCTGCTACTTGCGTCACATCAGCTAAATGGTTCACCCTTTGTAAATCAACCTGCGCATATTTTAGAGCCGTCACATACAATGGTTCACGAATACCATTTTCTGCCAAAATTGAAGTTTTTAACAATTCATCGGGAGTTTGGTCCGCAACAATTTGACCATCATTAAAAACAATAATTCGATCAAATGGTTTAGCTAACGCATCTTCTAAGCGATGTTCAATCATAACTACCGTTGCTTGGGTTTGCTGATGTAGTGAATCAATCAGTTCAATTGCAGCTTTTCCTGCAGCTGGATCTAAATTAGCTAACGGTTCATCAAATAATAGCAATGGCGCATCATCAATCATCACACCTGCCATCGAAACACGTTGTTTTTGTCCACCAGATAAATCTTGTGGTCGCTTATCCAATTGCTCTGCAACATCTACTAGCTCTGCCCAGCGCGACACTTTTTCACGCATTTCTGCTAGAGCAACTCCATCATTTTCCAATACAAATGCCATATCCTCGGCCACAGTCAAGCCGATAAATTGTCCATCCGTGTCTTGTAAAACTGTACCGGTCGTAAACGACAAATCAAATAACGAGGTCTCTTGCAATTTTTTGCCGGCAATCCATGCCTCGCCAGTGATATCCCCTGCATATTGGTTGGGAACTAATCCATTTAAACAATGGGCAAAAGTTGATTTTCCACTACCAGATGGTCCCACAATTAAAACTTTTTCCCCTGACTGGATAGTAAGATTGATTTTTTTTAAAGTTGGTTCTGATTGGCTATTGTATTGAAATGAAAAATCTTTAAATACAATTATTGGTTCTGTCATTGTCTTCTCCTCAGTTATTATTCTTCTCCAATCTTACCAAAATTTTGTCATAAATGATATTATCGCAAAAAGAAAGAAGGAACAGACACACTCTCCCTTCTTTCTTTTTTAATCTTTTTTGAGACTACCTTTTTTCGTTTGTCTGGACGCATAGGCTTTCATCAATAACGTACCGATAATACCAACTGCAATCGAATTAACTGTTGCTGAAATTAATCCTTGGAAATACACTTTATTTGCGGGTTCACTGTAGATTAAAATATCTAAGGTTGGCGCAATGAATCCCCAAACAACCGCATTCCCGACAATTTGCATAACGTTAAAACGAATCATATCTGTTTTGGAAAATTCGCCATTCATTAATTTGATTTTCTGCGTAGCTACTCCATAAATAAATCCAACAATTGCTGAACAAACAATCCATGACCACCAAGGATTCCCATACGTTAAATCTTTTAATGTATGACCAATAAAACCAACTAACGCTGCCGGAACCGGACCAAATAATGCCGCCATTAATGCTAGAAATGGATAGGTTGTTTCTAAATTTGTATTTGGAACACCTGTTGGAATCGAAACAAAACGTCCTAGAATAACAAATACTGCCGAGCCAATCCCAATAGCAACAATGGTTTTGACTGAAAATTCTTTTTTCATTTTTACACTTCCTCAAAAATTATTTTTGGTACTTTTCGTCGTCGAATTTGTCCTTGCATGCTAGCCATAATATGAAATAAGTTCGAAAAAAATCTTAATTGACTATCACACCAACATTCATTAACGAATCATATAAATTAAAGGTTCTCCTATTTGAACATCGAAAAATGAACAAATAAATTGAAGCATCGTATTCACAGCTTTCCCACGCAACCCTTTCTCTGTCAATTAACAAAAGAACCTTGCCATCATCCTACAATTTTCCTACGTACAGGTCAATGTCTCAAGACGAATTCCAGCATAAAAGCTACAAATTGTTCGTAAAAAAAGCCTAATCGCTCAACGATCAGGCTTTTCCTTAACGCATCGTAACAAATTCTTCCGCACCAGTTGGATGAATAGCTATCGTATTATCAAAATCGGCTTTTGTTGCACCCATTTTAATTGCCACAGCAAAGCCTTGTAACATCTCATCGACACCTTTACCAATGCCATGCAATCCTACAATTTTTTCTTCTTTGCCTACACAAATTAATTTCATTTCGCATTTTTGACGATAGTCATTCAACGCAAAATACATGGGCGTAAAACGAGAGCGATATACTTTTACTTCATCCCCATAGTTTTCCAACGCTTCTTCTTCTGTTAAACCAATAGTTGCGATTGGTGGATGGGTGAATACAACAGTTGGTACTAAGTTGTAATCAAGATATAATTCTGTTTGTCCATTAAACAAGCGTTCCGATAAACGACGACCTGCCGCAATCGCAACTGGCGTTAAATCAATTTTACCAATTACATCGCCAATCGCATAAATTCCTTGCGCTGTTGTATTTTGGAACTTATCCACGTGGACAAATCCACGATCATCTAATTTAACCTCAGTATTTTCTAGTCCTAAGTTATCCACATTCGGTTTACGTCCACCCGCAAATAATACGCAGTCTCCAGTTAACGTATGACCATTTTCAAAAGTAACCGTATAGTTATTTCCATTTTTTTCAATTTTCGCAGGAACTGAATTTGCATAAATCGTCATCGCTTGTTCTTCGTAAATTTCAACCAAATTATCAGCAAGCATTTTATCAAAATGACGCAATGGACGTTCTTTACGGAAAGCCCATGAAACTTTGCTACCTAACCCATTCATTACACCTGCAATTTCGGCAGCAATATACCCTGCACCAAGTACAATTAAGTGTTTTGGTGCTTCAGTTAATTCAAAAAATCCATTGGAATCAATGGCATATTCCCCACCAGGTACATCTAATGCACTTGGTCGTCCTCCTACAGCAATTAAAATATTTGCCGCAGTAAAACGTTCGCCATTTACTTCAACTGTAGAGTTATCCACAAACTGTGCATAACCTTTTATCACCTCTACACTGTTGCTATCTAAGCCTTTTTTATACGCTCCATGTAAAAAGTCGATATATTTCTCCCGGTTATCCACAAGTTCACCGAAATTGAAGTTTTCCACATGTGGATAAATACCGTAACTCTTTGCATCACGTTTAATCGTTTCATAAATTTCGCTTGCTTGCCACATGACTTTCTTAGGTACACACCCAACGTTTACACAGGTACCACCTAGTTCATTTCCTTCAATTAACAAAACTTTCGCACCATGCATTCCTGCACGATTTGCCGAGGCAATTCCCCCGCTACCGCCCCCGATAACAATATAATCAAATGTTTTCACAGTATTTCCTCCAATCATTTTCACTCTTCAAGCTATCATTGCCCTGCCTATCCGTCAAGAATTTCAGATATCTTGAGATAAGCGCACCATATCTTTTAGAACCAAGCCATTTTCAATAATCGGTGCTGTATAATGCCGTACAAAAAAATCACGATCAATATGCGTCATACGAAACCCACACTTTTGATATAAATAAAGCTGCTCAACTCCGGTGCTTCCTGTACCTACTTCAAGGGTTTTATACTGAGCATCTTTTGCCACAACTAAGGCATGTTTCAATAATCGTTGCGCAATTCCTTTCCCTCGGTAATGTTCATCCACTGCTAAATTGACAATTTCGAGCGTTTCAGGACGTGTAGGTAAGATTACTAGCACTCCTACCACTTTTTTAGCAATGCATGCCTCAAATAACCTCCCTCGCTGCAGATATTCCGTCACCAATTCACGTGAAGGATCGGCATCTAATAGTAAATGATAATGAGACTCTGTTACTTTCATGACTTCTTCAATTTTCATTTTTTCCTCCTAATATCGCCACATTTCATATAAAAACAAGAGTAGAAATAGAACAAATGGCACTGGAATATATTTTAGAATAAACACCCGCAACTGTTCACCAATTTTAGCTTCCAACTGTGGATTCATTATCGCGAATGGCAGTGACCAAAAACGCCCACCCGTCAACTTTAGTAATACACTTAACAGTAGTAAAATACCAAAAAATGTCACACCACCAAAGGCAAACGTAAGTGTTGGTGACATCCTTTCTCCCTCCTTTTTTCTGTATCATATACCAAAAAAACAAAAGCTAAAACAGATTGGCTTTTTCTGTTTTAGCTTGGAAGTTTATTTGCGTTTACGTATCATATCGCCAGGTTGAACCGGTTGCGTCACTGGCATCGTTAAAATCATCATCGGGTTAGGTGCACGATCAATACTTTGTCCCTCTTCATCATACATTTCATGCACAACTTGCTCAAAATGATGGAAGCCTGGACCATAAAATTCAATTTCATCGCCTACTTCAAAAAGATTCCGTTGACGAATTGTTGCGATTTGTGTTATTTCATCATAATTTAACACTTCACCTATAAATTTATACTCAGGAATTTTTCGTCGTTCTCCAAATAGTTGTTCATTTTCAGAAGGTGTCTTGTAATAAAAGCCAGTCGCAAGTTCACGTTGCGCAACTTTCCATAACTCATCAATCCATTCTTGCTTGCAGACATAATTTTCAGGATCTGCCATATAACTATCCACGGCTGCTTTATAAACATTGGCAACAGTTGAGACATAATGAATCGATTTCATGCGGCCTTCAATTTTAAAACTATCAACACCGTTTTGAATCAAATCAGGAATGTGTTCAATCATTGACATATCTACTGCACTCATTGAAAATTCTTCTGCCACAGTCCCATTTTCTGTTAAGCTATGACGTTCTCCACCAAATGGTAAGTCATATAAATCATATTTCCAACGACAGGATTGGCAACAACCACCCCGATTAGCATCACGCATCGCCATATGATTAGACAACGTACAACGACCTGAATAGGAGATACACATGGCACCATGAATAAAAGCTTCAATTTCAATATCCGTATTTTTACGAATTTCCGCCACTTCTTCCATAGAAACTTCGCGCGCTAAGACTACTCGTTCTAGCCCTTCTTCTTTCCAAAATTCAAGTGTTTCGTAGTTAGTTGCTGACGCTTGGGTTGATAAATGAATCGGTAAGCCTGGTGCTTCTGTCGCACAAATTTCAATTAAGGCTGGATCAGAAACAATTACTGCAGAAATTCCCACATCACGCAATTCACGGAAAAATTCTCCGGCACCCGCTTGGTTTTGTTCATGAGTAACCATATTTGCTGCAACATACACTTTTGCCTGATGTTCTTTTGCAAATGCCACACCTTCTGCCATCTGTTCATAGGTGAAGTTTCCTGCGCGGCTACGTAATCCATAAGCATTGCCGCCAATATACACGGCATCCGCACCATAACGAATGGCTGTCTTTAGTTTTTCCAAAGTCCCAGCTGGAGCTAAGACTTCTGGTCGTTTTAATGCTTGTTTAACAGTCATTTTCTTGCTCCTTATTTAATTTTACTTGGCTCAATATAATAAAAGCCTGTATCTAACTCACGATTTTCAGGATGTAGACTTTGTACTTTTTTGTACAAATCATCCGCCAATGTTGGTGTCCATTCATTTGCTAAAATTGCTTGGCGTGCTTGATTAAACAAGCGAGCAATTTCCACAAAGTTTTGGCCGCTACAAAATATACCATCTAGCTTCCAGGTTTGATATCCTAGTGCATGCAAATCCGCTACTTCCCTCATTAAACAAACATCATTACTTGCAAAAATGTGTGTGCCATGACTATCTTCATAAATAGAATAATGAGTATAATCTTTTTTCGGTTCAGATAAAAATAATCCGCGCGCTTTACTAATATCTTCATTTTGTTGCGTAAAATGATAGTAATTTTGCAATAATGGACGTTTTGATTGATGAATGCATGTCGCGCCGTATACTAACACTTCTACAGGTACTTCCACCGTTTGAACCAATGCTTTCATTTCATCAAACGGAACTTCACGTGCTAAAACAGCACCATTTGCTCCTCGTTTTGCCCAAAAATTAATTTGACGCGCACTCGTAACTAGCGTTTCACCATCATACACAAAGGGTAATTGCCATTCGGGATGTTTGTTCAAGACATAAATAACTCCTACATCTCCAACAGAAATCTTATCCACTTGAATCTCATGTAAAAAAGCTAAATATTCAGGAATCATTTTCATTTTTTCAGGATGCATCAACCCGTTTACGGCGACCATCGCTTGCTTGCCTGCTTGATGAGCAAGTTCGACTAATTCTTTTTGCTCTTCTCTTGAAAACGTATGGGGTAAACGTAACCCAAACATTTCTTCTCCAAAGAAAATCGTATCAACGATTGGTAACAATTCTTTGGCTTGTTCTGTTGACTCAACAGTTGCGATTAATTCAATCATTTTGTTATCCTCCTTGCAACTAATTCATATTATCACAAGCAGAATAATTTTCCAACAGATATTGTGTTGGAATTCACTAAATTTATGAACAAATAGTGAATTATGTAACTTATGCTTCGTTGATAAAAAAAGTATTTCCAATCAACCATAATTGGAAATACTTTTCATTAGTTCAAAAATAATTTTTTGAGTAACGGTGTCACGGGTTGATTTCCTTCTAACAAATAATCTTGTCGAGAAATAGCTTCTGTAGCTAGATGGTTGCGATAGTTTAACCAAATCGCTTGCCAACCAGCATCTTTGGCACCAACAATATCATTGGTGTACGAATCACCCACATAGATAGCCTGCTTGGGTTCGATGCCTAGCTTTTGTTCCACATGACGAAATAATCGCACATCCGGCTTAGCAATCCCTACTTGTGCTGAAATGAAAATATGCTCTTCAGAAATCCATTCTGTGAGTGCCAATTGATGCACTTTACGCCATTGATGCGCCGTTGGACCATTTGTAATGACGCCAATTAGAATATTTTCTTGCTGACAAAATTGCAATGCCTCTTTCATCTCTTCTCGCAACTCAATTTCCCCTTGAAAACGGACATAATCAGTTTGAAAAGCTAACGCCTTTTCTCGAGAAAGCTCATGTTTAAATTGCTGACAAGCTCGCTGAATTCTTAAAACACGCATATCTTCCATTGATATTTCGCCACTTTCAGACAAATGGAAATACGCATCGCTCACCTTACGAAATTCCAAATACAACTCCTCTA